>JAOUQB010000208.1 GCA_029879555.1 Nitrospirota bacterium
CAATACCTCGCAGCCCGATTATTACCGGTGGAACCAGTGGATTTTCCTGAAAATGGTGGAGCGAGGATTGGCTTATCGCAAGCGTTCTGCGGTCAACTGGTGTCCTTCATGTGAAACCGTGTTGGCCAATGAACAAGTTTTGCAACAAGATGGCAAAGATGGGGGAGTGTGTTGGCGATGTGAATCAGTGGTCATTCAAAAAGAATTGGAGCAATGGTTTTTTCGCATTACGCAGTATGCGCAAGAACTGTTAGACGGCTGTGATCGTCTGACGAGTTGGCCAGCGCGTGTGCTGGCTATGCAGCGGCATTGGATCGGCCGGAGCCAGGGCGTGGAAATTGATTTTCCTGTTGCCGAGCCAGGGGACGATCTAAAGGCTATTCGTATCTTTACTACGCGTCCGGATACGATTCATGGCGCGACCTTTATGAGTCTGGCTCCTGAGTCGCCGTTGGTGGAGCAATTGATTGTGGGACGCGCATGTGCTGAAACGGTCCGAGCGTTTGTGGAGCGTGTTTCCCGTTTAGATAAGGCCACGCGTACGGCAGCGGATCGTGACAAAGAAGGGGTCTTTACCGGGGCCTATGCGATCAATCCCTTTACGCAGGAGCGTATTCCGATTTGGGTGGCCAATTTTGTGCTGTATGAATATGGGACGGGGGCCATTATGGCTGTACCGGCTCATGATCAGCGGGATTTTGAATTTGCCCAGCAGTATCACATCCCTATTCGCCTGGTTATTCAAAATCCAGGTGGCACGTTGTCGGCTGATGCTTTAGATGCAGCGTATGAGGAGCAAGAGCAAGCTGGCACCTTGGTGAATTCAGGGACGTTTGTCGGCTTATCGGTGCCTGAGGCTAAACGGGCAATTGGTGAATATGTTGAAGCCCAGGGCTGGGGAAAATGTACAATCAATTTTCGGCTACGTGACTGGGGTATCTCTCGGCAACGATATTGGGGGACGCCGATTCCCATGTTGTATTGTGGGCATTGCGGCATCGTTCCCGTTCCGGAAAACCAATTGCCGGTGTTGTTACCGGACGATGTGCCGTTTACCGGGAAGGGCGGGTCGCCACTGAAAGAATCTCCTTCGTTTGCCAAAGTCACCTGTCCTGCTTGTGGCGGAACCGCTCGCCGCGAATCCGATACGATGGACACCTTTGTCGATTCTTCCTGGTATTTTCTCCGCTACTGCTCGCCTCAAGACACCACTCAACCGGTCAATCCGGATGCGGCCAAACATTGGATGGCTGTCGATCAATATGTCGGTGGGATTGAGCATGCCGTTCTACATTTGTTGTATGCCAGATTTTTTACGAAGGTCTTGCGGGATTTGGGTTTGACGGTGGTTGATGAACCGTTTGTGCATTTGCTCACACAAGGGATGGTGACGAAAGAAACGTATTGGTGTGAGGAGCACCGATGGGTGTTGCCATCCGATACGAAGAAAGACGGTGGGCAACGCCTCTGTGCGCAATGCGGGAAAGTCATTGTCACGGGGCGGACAGAGAAAATGTCCAAGTCGAAAAAGAATATCGCGTCGCCAGAAGAGTTGTGTGATCGGTATGGTGCCGATACGGCTCGTCTCTTTTCACTCTTTGCCGCGCCTCCAGAAAAAGACCTGGAATGGAGCGATACCGGTGTGGAAGGGTGTAGTCGATTTTTGAATCGCGTGTGGCGTCTTGTCCAAGAACTACTTCCAATGTTGGGTGAACGAAATGATTCACCTGTTTCACCACTGTCAGCGCTGGTGGTGGACTTGCAACGGGCGACCCATCTCACGATTCAAAAGGTCACCCATGATCTCGAACGAGACTTTCAATTCAATACAGCGATTGCGGCATTAATGGAGTTGGTCAATCAGCTGTATAAATTGATGAAAGACTATCCAGCGAACGGATTATCGATGGATGAACGTGCGGGGTGGCGGGCGTCTCTAGAAACCCTGCTGATCCTCTTAGCGCCTTTTGCGCCGCATCTTGCCGAAGAGCTGTGGCAAATGATGGGCCAGCCTTCCAGTATTGCACGCCAATCTTGGCCGGTGTTTAACCCGGACTTGGTCGTGAGTGATGAATGGACGATTCCCATTCAGGTGAATGGAAAATTGCGCAGTAAAATATCCGTACCGGCAGGTTCGACCAAGGATCAGATTATTGCTTCTGCCCAGAGTGATCATAAGCTCAGCGAATGGTTGCAGGATAAGACTCCTCGCAAGGTGATCTACGTTGAACAAAAGTTGGTGAATTTTGTTCTGTAACTGTTGGCGGGTGTCTCGATCTCTTGGACGCGTGAGACGCGCAGTTATGTGGGGTGTTCTGTTCATCATGATGCTGTGGTTCTTAGCTGGGTGCGGCTATCAATTTACCGTTGAAGGATCGGGCCCAGTGATTGGTGGTGGCGATCGCGTAGCCGAAGGCCCCCCGATTCGATTGGTCTTGCGTACTCTGAAGAACAATACCTTTGAACCGAACTTGGAATTCAAATTTACGCGGTATCTCCGACAAGCCTTGCAGTCTGCGGGCAGTGCCACTCTTGTGGAGGATGATCTTTCATCAGATTTTGTGTTAGACGGCGCCATTGTTTCTGTGACCCTCCCGTCTGTGGCCTTTTCCCAGCAGCAAACTCAGGAAAGTCGAGTCACGGTCACTGTTGCGGTGACGGTGAAACATCGAAAAACGGGGAAAGTCCGCTGGACCCAATCCAAGACCAATTCGGCAGAATTTTTTGTGGGTGCGTCCTCCAGCTCAGCGGCAAGTGGCCTGCAATTCAACCGAGTCCTCCAGGATCGTGCGTTAGAACAAGCCGGCCAAGGAGCTGCGGAAGATTTGGCTGATGGATTTCTCTCGGCCCGTGATCAAGGCAAGTTTGGGGTTGATTTGAGCCACCCATCCACGGTTGTTGAACCGAAAGCTGATCCCTCGTTGGTTCCTACACAGAATTCCATTTCTTCCGAGTTCCCAAATACGTCAATGCCCTAACGATAGTTGTTCATGTTCCTGGTTTGTTTCATGTGAGCCCTCCATGAATGTTTATGACTTACAGCGGCAGATTACTCAACAGAGCCTGGCTCCTCTTTATGTGATTCTTGGAGAAGAACCCTATTTTTGTGATCAGGCCTTAGAGCTGCTGCGGCTGGCTAAGCAGGAGGAAGAAGGCTCGGGTAGGTCTGGTGGAGCGACCACGAGTGAAGCATCGGACGCATTTCAATCCGATGTTCTCTATGGGGATGAAACCGATGCCTCGGAAATTCTCGGGCTTGCCGAAGAAGTCTCCTTTTTCTCTGCTCGGCGGCGGTTGTTTGTGAAGTGGGCTGAGAAAATTTCGGCCAAAGACGGTGAACGTCTGATTCCCTATTTCCAAAAACCGAATGAAGTGACAACATTGGTGTTCTCCGCCGCAAAATTAGATGGGCGAACCAAATGGGTGCAGGTTTTGAAAAAGCAGGCAGTGGTCGTGGATTGTGCTCCGTTGTTTGAAAATCAGCGAACTGGCTGGATCACTCAGCAAGCTCGTGACTTGGGTCTGGTTTTGGAGCCTCAGGCCTTGGAGATGTTGAAGGATCAGGCCAATGAAGGGCTATATGCCGTCATGCGGGAATTGGAAAAATTGGTGGCCTATTTGCCAGAAGGACAACGGGTGCAGGTGGCAGATGTTGAGCTTGTGCGCGGGAAACCTCCAGGAATTTCGGTCTTTGATTGGTCAGAAGCTGTTTCGCGAGGGGACCATGGGCGGGCTTTGGATATTGTGGCAAAAAATTTAGAAACCGGTGAGGCACCCTTACGCATGTTAGGTGCTTTTTTGTGGCAAATGCGCCGAATCTGGAAAGCCAGCGGTTTGTTGGAGGAGGGGAAAGATCACAGCCAAGCTGCTCGCCAGGCTGGCATTCCACCGTTTCGTGCTCGCGAATTTATGCAACAAGTGTCACGATGGAAAGCGACGCATTTTCGTCGTGCCTGGGCCATATTTGCTCAGGCGGATTCGGCGCTGAAGGGTGGACGAGCTTCGCAACCGAAGCTCATCCTGGACGACCTCGTCATTCAATTGTGCCAAAGCATGCAGGTTTCCGCTGGTCGATAGCTGACCAGAAAGAAGAGAGAAAAGACAGGCGTGTGTGAAGCCTAGGCGGCGTTGACTCGATTAGTGAGTCGGGAAATCCAGCGCGACGCGGTATTTCGGTGGAGCGTCCCTTTGGTGGCAGCTTTATGCAGTTCAGAAGTCGCTTCTCGCAAAGAGCTTTTAGCGGAATCGGCATTTTTCTCTTGGATGGCCGCATCGACCCGTTTGATAAAGGTCTTGACTCGACGCAAAATGGATCGATTGCGTTCTTGCCGCTTTAAGGTTTGTCGAGCGGCTTTAATTGCTGAGTGATGTCGATTCGCCATGAAATCCTCCAAAAAGAATAAGACTATACATGTACCACAGCATTTCAATTTCGGTCAACTGACGATCGCCTTACAATTTTCGTGAACCAGAAGATGGGACGTGGTGGATGCCTAATAATAGGTAAAGGCAAAAGTCATTGGCTTTGGGGTAATCTTTCAGGAGAATGCTTGCGGGCCTTCCAGCCCTCTGATAAGATTTGGCCCCTTCAATAGAAGATTTTTAGTCCTTGTGGTGGGTGTAGCTCAGTTGGTTAGAGCGCCGGGTTGTGGTCCCGGAGGTCGCGGGTTCGAAACCCGTCACTCACCCCACTCTTTTTCTTCCAAAAAGTCACAAATTAGATAGTTTTGGGCTATGCCCCATTTCTAGGGGCCGAGAGTCCCCAGGCTCCATGGTAGTTCCGTTATCGTTAGGGTAACCGAATAAGCTCTACTGGTTTCTTCGCTTCCAGTCCGTAGATATCAATCCTGCGATCTCGTAACGGGCGCACGCTGCCCATTTCACGCGCTTCCTGGAGCACCACAAGGTCGAGGTCAGCGATAACAACAGTTTCGCTATTGAAGTCGGCTGTCCCGGCAATCCCATCGGTGGGAAAGGCAAAGTCGCTGGGAGTACAGATGGCTGCTTGGCCGTAGTTGATGAGGAAGTTGTCCACTTGGGGTAAGTTGCCCACGTTGCCGGAAAGGACGGTATAGATCCCGTTTTCCACGGCGCGGGCTTGTGCGGTGTATCGCACCCGCAAGTAAGCTTTTCGTTCATCGGTGCTAAATGGCACAAAA
>JAOUQB010000209.1 GCA_029879555.1 Nitrospirota bacterium
AAATAATCACTTCATCTCCGCGCTGGAGAAGAGCCATGCACGCACAATGAAAGGCACCGGTCGCTCCTGCACTCACGGTCACTTCCGTTTCTGGCTTGACAGTCATATGATTAAATTCGCTCATTCGTTTGGCTATCGCCTGACGCAATTTGGCAAGCCCATCATATCGTGTGTAGGTGTTCAACCCCTGGTCCATGGCCTGTTTGGCAGCTTCGACGACAACTGGGGGAACGCCGGTATCGCACACACCTTGAGCCAAGTTCATCCCTTGCACTTGGGTGCAGGCTAGTGTCATCGCTCGAATCTCAGATTGCACCAGCCCCGCCAACCGCTGATTTTCACATAAACTCATGCCATGGTCCTTTGGTGAAGAATATTTCTGCAACCGTGTGAAGGGGCAAGCTCCAAGGAGGTTCCCCTCAACCCCAGGGCAATCTTGCCCCCCAAAGTGCTCGTCCCCTACACTGAGTCAGTTTCGAATCGGCATGTATCCTATCGCTAATCACTGAATGAAGGCGAGACCATCGTGTTGAAATTCCCAAAATGCTTTCCCGCATCATTATTGACATGGCCGGTGCTATTA
Organism: Nitrospirota bacterium; assembly: GCA_029879555.1. Taxonomy (GTDB): domain Bacteria; phylum Nitrospirota; class Nitrospiria; order Nitrospirales; family UBA8639; genus Nitrospira_E. The sequence goes on from JAOUQB010000209.1 coordinate 584, forward strand.
CTTGGGCTGGGTCTCCTCTGTGCCTGGCCCGCATGGGCAAAAATGGAACCGGCGCCAATTGCCGTTGATTCCCACCTGCAGGGCATTGCCAGTTTTGCTCAATCGTCACCCATGGTAGCCATCCCGGCCGGCTGGTTCTTGATGGGCACCAATCGAGAAGATGGCGACCGGCATACCTTTGAAAAAAATTATGATAACACCGAATTCCCCGAACGTCGGATTTGGCTTGATGCCTATCACGTTGATCAATATGAAGTCTCGCTCGGGGAAATCTTACACTTTCTTCTCGACACACATCGTCCAGTCTCGTCAGAATTGCGCGCGCTCATTTGGCATCTCATCAGCATTCACTTTATCCCCGACCAAGCTTTAGCTCCCTGGCCAGCCCTTTATGTCACCTGGGAAGAAGCCCGCGCCTTTTGCCTCAAGCAAGCAAAGCGGCTGCCCTCAGAAGCTGAATGGGAAAAAGCCGCCAGAGGAACGATGGGAGACATCTTTCCATGGGGCAAGCTAGACCCCACACCGGACCTTGCCGTGTTTGGCGCCTACCATGTGCATGAAATTCCTTTGGTCGCGAATGTGGATAGTTTTCCGGAAGGAAAAAGCCAATGGGGAGCCTATCACTTGGCAGGGAATATTTCAGAGTGGGTCAATGATTGGTTTGGCTCAGACTATTACCCCATCATGCCAGAACGTAATCCGCCAGGACCTAAATCCGGGCGCTACAAATCCGTTCGAGGGGGATCGTGGAAAAGCCTCCCAGTCATGCTGCGCGGAGCCACCCGAGGTGGCGCTTTTCCCGAAGAACGTTCCCCGAACATCGGCTTCCGTTGCGCCAGCACTTTCATCCAATAAACTCGTTCCCGGTTTTTTGGCAAGGCAAAAATGGATAGTCCACGCATCCAACCTAGAGAGGAAGGCCAAAACCTTCCTCTCTAAGAACAAGATACGAGTGCCGGAGCTAATGCGTGTTTGGGGTATGAGTGACGGTAAGAGAATAGTGCCCAGTGGCATAGCCTCGGACTCGAACGTGAGCGGCCGTTACATTCGCTGGCACATCCAAAGAACACGTTTCTTCGGCTCCCGTTAAATACGGACGGCAAGCATACGCATTGGTTTGAGGATCCTGGTCAAATCGTACATACAGATCCGGATCACCTGGATTGGTCTCTCCATGCATCACAATTTCTAATAAGGTACCCGGTACCACGGGGAATGGCCCATAGGCATTCCAGGCATTCTTGGCAACTTGTTGATCAACGAAGGTTTCCGTTTTGGGTCCACAAGCCACCGGTCCAGGGATCGGTTCGGCTCCCTGACAAATACTGGTATCAATCGTAAAACCCGGGGCTGGATCATAGACGCAGGCAGCTCCACTTCTATCGATGGCCGTGAGTGTGAGTGCCCAATCGCCTTGGCCGTTACATTGCGGATAATGCATCACTGAAAAAGCATCATAACTCGTGAGGGGTCGCCAATTATTGTCTTCAAAACACGTTCCCGAATCTGGACGAGTATGTTCATGCCGGAAACCCAACGTATGCCCAAGTTCATGTCGCAAAATTCCTTGCAGAGAGAGTTTGCCTGTCGGATCTAGTTGAAACGAGGTGTTATCCACCAACACGTTCCGGGCTGATCGAGGTTCATCAGGGAAAAATGCCCTGGCCAGGTATTGCCCATTGACATTGACGGGACGCACGTCAAAAAGGACATTCGGGTTGGAAGCGGTACATGAGGCATCTTCTCCAGCCACATGAATATAATCCACCGCGGCAACCGACTCCCAGGCATCTGCTGCCGCTTTGATGTCTGCTACCATCGCGTCATAATTCTGGCCAAAAGTCGTGCTGACACAATACGTCAGTTGTCGTTTTTCAACACTATTCCAAGCCGTATCCTGCCCATTTACAGTGTTGATCGAAAGCCCAGCTCGACCCTGAATACGATCAAAAAATTCCTTGAGATGCTTTTCATCCATGATGGGTGTATCCCCATTCACAATATATTTCCCACCTTCAAAAGGCTCCTTAAAGGTTTGCGCCTTAAACTCTTCAAATGTTTTATTCTTCCAACTCTCCCGTTGAACTTTGGCGTTCTCATCTAACAACTCTTGTCCTTGCTCAGGAGTCATTCGTGGACCAGAATCGACCACAGGGGTAGATGGGGGAGTTGAGGATGACTGATGAGTACAAGCAGCGAATCCAAAACTTAGACAACCAACAACCAATGTACAAGTGAATGAAAATAGAGGGCGTTTCATAGATCTACTCCTTTGCAATAAGATAGCAAAACATCCTTGTTAATGCCCACGGGGCACTTCCTTCAAGCCAGAAGACGACCTCCTTTAACTGAAATGTACCGAGACCTGGCCCTTATTCATGGAGGGCACATTCCCCTTTTAATATTCATCAAATCCACCCCGAGGCTGAGCTGATCAAGTTGGTGAAAAAAGCTGTCAGCAACCGTTTCATTGACGAACTCTGCACAAAGACGCGTTTCCCCTTCCAGTCCAATACGCCTTTCTACCAGACGTGTCACCTCGCCTTGTCCTTGCCCCTGTTTCAATATCTGTCGAGCATGGTCCAACACCTGTCTGGCCTCATCAGGAACCCCTTTTCCACGAGATAAGGCATACACCGAAACACTCGACTCTGCTGGATCTTTTGCTTCAGAAGTTCTGAGTTCCGCACAGCCCGCGCCAGCCTCTATAAACAAGATTGGCATGGCAAGTACCAAAAGAATCCCCTTTATGGAGCGAAGGGCATATGCAGTCTGATGGAAAGACATTGAGAAAACCTCTTGAACAGATCACCCAAGATGAGGAAATCTTCCTTTTAAAGAAGCAAATCTTATTCCTCGTTTCTGCAAAGTATCTCACGCTATGCTTGGTATCAGGAAATCGGTCGTTTATCTCAAATTTCTCGGGTCGAACATCATGCAACACTTTTTTTCTTCGACCCACGTAGTATCAATTTCGGTACGCGTGATATCTATTGAGATACACAATGGCCTGACAACGTACACAAACGAATGGGTAATACTGGAAGGAAGCAGAGGAACTGTCAACACAAGGAAACTAAACCAGAGGAGCGTGAGGCAGGTATTTCTCGAGTCATTCGCCTAATTTTATAACATGAGCCACCTCAATCTTGGGTCTCAGGGAGACGAACCCCCTGGGATTCGGCATTTAAGACTTCCCCCACAGCTGTTCCAGTCGTTTGGCGCGGCCGCAATTCCATTTGTAGTATTTGTATCGTACCGGATTCTTGGAATAAAAATCCTGGTGATATTCTTCAGCAGGATAAAAGGCTGAGGCAGGGGCAACTTCTGTCACGATGGATTCAGGGAAATTTTTTGAAATTTCGATTTTATTCTTGGAAACCTCAATCAATTGTTGTTGAACTTTATCATGGTAGAAAATTGCTGTTCGATATTGGTTTCCATGATCACAAAATTGCGCATTAGGCGTAGTCGGGTCCACATTTCGCCAAAAAACCTCAAGCAGATGTTCATAAGAAACTTTTTGGGGATCGAATGTTACTTCTATGGATTCCGTGTGTCCGGTGCCACCAGCAGAAACTTGTTCATAGGTTGGGTTTTCCACTTGCCCTCCCGTATAGCCTGAGACGACAGATACCACTCCTTCTACTGGTTCAAAGGCTTCTTCCATACACCAGAAACACCCTCCAGCAAACGTGGCTTTGGCAGTTTCTTTTTCATCGTTAGACGAATACACTTCTGGAGCACCTAAGACACTTCCCGCAATCATACAGACAAAAACCAGATTGACTAGGGCTGTTCGTTTTAACATCATTTTCTCCTTCATGAGCCATGCTGGGGTGGATTGGTATGGAGCCCCTCTGAAAATTGTATCAATTCCTAGTCATTTCCGCTTTAAAAATATTACAAATACAAGTGTACCCATCCAATTCAAAAAGCTTCAACCCTTTGGCCACTTACCCATGACGACAGGGCTCTTTATATCTGAACATTTTATTAGTTTTAAAAAATTCTCGCACTTCCGAAAGTGCCATTTTCGCCGTCCTCAACATGGAAAGGAATCGATGGTTCGTGCGGAAATTTGGCTTTCATGGCTGGGAAGAAACATTCTGGTGGCCCGCTATTTGCGTATTTTACCTGGGGGGCAGGAGAAGCTGACAATGAGTTATCAGAAACGGAGCCAGAAAAAATCCCCCTGGACCAGAAGGGCCAGGGGGATTGTAGGGTAACTGAATATTTTCTCGAAATCGGTGATAGGAGATACGAGCTTACGACCCTCCTAACAAGTTTCGAAGACTGACTGTCCCTCCTGTTTCCCTTAGGGTGGTCATTTTTTCTTTAAGACCATTCAGCTTGGCCATCTCTTGCTTTTTTTGTTCTTCCCTTTGGGCAATAGCCTTTTGCTGTCTCTCTTTTTCATCTTGGTCTTTCTTCACAAGAATAACTGGATTAATTTTTGTTGGCACACCTTGATTCAACACTGTGGTGACAAGGGAAGTTCCAAAACTCTGCGTTAAAATTTGAGATGTATTCGGCAAGTTCGGTTTTTCATTTATAATGACATAATTC
>JAOUQB010000210.1 GCA_029879555.1 Nitrospirota bacterium
GCATGTATCCACGCCACTGAGGCGTCCGGCTTCCTCGCGCGTAGAAATTTGCCGCATTTCGATGCGGCAGCCAAACCGACGCGCCAAATCCTTGACCAGCTGCCGAAAATCGATCCGTTCGTCAGCCGTGTAGGTAAAGGTCAAGGATCGCCGCAAAAACGAGCCAAAGACTTCGACCAACTTCATCTCCAACCCTAAGGTGGCGATGAGCTCCATGCAATAGTCGTGGCCTTCCTGGGCCAACCGCTCCTGACGAGCAATCCCACGTTGGTCTTCTTCGCTCGCTTTACGAATAATTGACCGCATCGCGCGCATCGGAGGGCTAAAGGGCAAATGTTGGGGAGGGAGATACACCTTCCCGAACGTGTGATCGGTCTCTAAGTCCAACAAGACCCAATCGCCCACTTGGATTGATGGATCCTCGGTCCGTGTTTTTTTCACCTCTCCGAGATCCCGCACTTTGACGCCGACCACGATCACCTGATCAGGAAAGGTTTCTTCTTCATCAATATTGGGTGCCATCACACATGCTCCCAGGATAAATAGTTTCAGGTCCGTTCATAACCCGCCATCATACCGGACTTCAGTCAGGAGGCCAAGATAGCAGAAACGGGGAGGGCAAAAGAACTCAAGGCCGGATTGTGCCCCGAGATGAGCAATCTACTGCGGGGGTCGCAAAAAGGATGGCGTCTCGTGATCTAATTGAAAGAGCGTCACCGGAGCCAATGGTTCGTCCAGATGACGGATGGTGGTCTCACCTTGCGAGCCCGGGTGAAAGACATCAAACGCTTGGCCATGATGGTAGCGACAGCCAAACGGTTCTAAATCTTGCTTGAGGGCCTCCGGTGGATCCCAATGGGCGGTGAGCAAGGCCGTGCGGGCAGGGTTGCGAGCACTAAACATGAACGACAAATGATCGGGATACCAATCGGCACCCCCCGTCGCATATGAGACAAATTGCTTAGCTTGCGCCGTTTGGCACAGTTCTGAGAGATAGCCATTGGTGAGAAAGCCATTCTCTCCGACATCCAGCCATTGCCCCGGATGGGAGAGACAAGCATAGGCCGCGTAGCTGCGAACTTCTTTGAGTTGTTGCTGAGAGGCAAACACCAATTGAATAGGCCCGTACTTCGCCACGAGTTTTTTCATGACCTGATTCTGGAGCGCCGAGCGCCCATCGTTGGTGGGACCGCTATCGGCATGCACCAGCACATTCCGCCCACGATCGACAATGAGATAACAATTGCGCGGCAATTCTACATCACAGGGGTCTTCTCCATAGAACGGAACAGACACAATCTCGACTTCGCCCACGCGCCAGGATTCCCCATGCGCCATTTCTTTGATCTGCGAAAACCCCAGTTCTCTGAGCAGCGACAGATAGTCATAATGGAAAGTTTTGCGATTACGCCGGCTGGGGACAATAATCGGGATATCTTTGGGGACATGATAAAGCGTACGGGGATCCACATGATCATCATGGTCATGGGTCAAAAAGATAGCCGACGGCCGAGGAAGCAAGTTGCTCCACAAGGATGGCACAGGCGATTCGGCAAACCAAGGCATGAGCCAGGGATCGAACCAAACAACATGCTCTTGATGACGATACATGAGGGCGGCATGTCCGATATGGACGACGCTTTGATCGCCAATAACCTGACGCCAATGTTGTTCAAGCGAGGATTGGGGCGAGATCGCGAGACAATCATGATCCTGCAACAGTGTAAAGAGACGAAGGAAATGCGATTCCAGATCCCGCCCGCTGGCTTGGGCCACGGTCTGAATTTCGCCCATGGTATGTCTCCCGGTCAGAAATCCTAAAAAATGTCCGACCTTCGGTCCAATGGGTCGCTCAAAGCCAAACGGGATGGCTTGACGGGCCACTGCGTTAAAAATGCGCATGCCTCCATAGGTCATTGCATCTGAGGCCGAGGGGTTTTTGGGATAATTCCAATGAAAGGTGCCGTCCGGCTTCCGGCCACATTGAATATGTTGTTGTAACGTCGGACGAGAGGCCACCACTTCGGCATAGGCATCTTCCAAGCGGCGGACGGTCTGAGGATCATCAATAGACGTGCGTTTAGCCATAATATCGCTGATGGCGGTTTCAATCCCGCTCATCATGATTTCATGCACTTGATGCAGACTGCGCACCACACCCGGATCGACCCCCCCTAAAAAGGGGAAGGGACCAGGCGGCTCGGCGCTTTCCAACTGCACCCACACCCAGGGGTTCAATCCGACAAAGAGGTTGGCATCAATAGTATTCCAGGGATTCATATTCGTGAAGCGTGAGGCGTAAGGGGTAAGGCGAGAACATAAACCAACCTAGCTCCGAAGATCCAAGAAACTTTTCTTATTTCAAGAATTTTCACTACTTACTCCTTACTTCTTTCACAATTGAACCGACGGTTCAAATAGGACTTGAATGGTGTTGGAATCGGGATCGGCTAGGTAAAACGAGAAACGGCCGTCTCGATGTTGCTTCGGCTGGTGAACGATCGTCACCCCTTGCGCCACAACTTCCTGAAACAAAGCCATGACGCTTTCTGGCGAATCCATCAAAAACCCTAAATGATCTAAGGGATGATGAGGAGAGGCCGCAAATTTCTCATACTCTTCCTTCGGCACCTGGTGGAGAGCCAGATTATCGACCCCCGTACTCAGATACACATTATCAGGGTCGGGGTGCCACACCACTTTCATATCAAAAAGCCGTTCATAAAAGGCTTGAGAGACCTGAACATCCCGCACCCGGAGAGCTAAATGCCGCAACCCTCTCGTTTTTCTTGTCTTTTCCATAAGACAGATAGCCTTGCGTATCTATTCGCCCAAGCCTTTACGATCTTTCCTCAAACTTTTTCCAACTTATTTCTTCCTTGTCGAACGTTCGGCATCATACCCAGGACATATTAAGGGGGCAAGTTCAGGATTGGTCATCCAATATGGTATTTTCAAATTGAGCGTTTATCAACATAATTTGCATGAAGGCAAGGAAGAGGGGGATTTTGCGATGTCATACTTGATAGGGGCACCTGGTATTCGATTCCTTACATTGGGATTGCTACTCATTTTTTTGATCTTGAACGGCAGGGAGATAGCCCAGGCTACTGACGCAGCGGCGGCCACACTCATGGGCAAAGACGGGGCGCCGATGGCTTTGATTCCGGAAGGCACGTTTCACATGGGGGTTCCCCATGCGGCCCGAGATGGAGGGGTGGATGAACGCCCGAACCATGAGGTGTTTGTCGATAGTTTTTATATGGATCTCTACGAAGTGACGAATGGACGATACCTGCAGTTTGTGACCGAAACCGGACACCGTGTTCCTCAGCATCCCACGGATGCCAACCTGGGGTTATGGAAAGGGACGATGATGCCGGAGTCGGTGACCGATTTGCCTGTCATTAATGTAGATTGGTTTGACGCGGATGCCTATTGCCACTGGGCGGGGAAACGGCTCCCAACAGAAGCCGAATGGGAAAAGGCGGCCAAAGGAGACAATGATTGGCGCTTTGCATGGGGCGATGTGGAACCCACTACTGAGCATGCCAATTTCAATCAACTCCATTGGCGCGGAGAAGCGACCCTGGTGCAGGTGGGAATTTATGAAAAAGGCAAAAGCCCCTATGGCATCTATGATGTCGCAGGCAATGTTTGGGAATGGGTCTCCGATTGGTATGAGGTCGATTATTATCAGAAGAGTCCACCCCGCAACCCCCAAGGTCCGGAGACTGGGACATACAAAGCCGTTCGGAGTTCAGGTTGGCAGGGGGAGACCCCTCAAATGCGCGTGTTCACTCGAATTAAAAGTCTGCCGAATGATCGGAATAATTCCACCGGATTTCGATGTGCCAAGGGTGTCGCAACTTCAATAGCTCCCTAACACTACAATTTGGTGGTCCTATCCAACTCCATGAATCCGGAAAAATCTCAAACCGGCTTTCAAGGTCTCCGCGTTGGCGCCCTGGAAAGCCGAATGGCTCCAGAGATGGCACGATTGATCACCCGCCACGGCGGCATCCCCGTTGTCGCCCCTTCCATGCAAGAGGTTCCACTTTCTGAACACCCACAAGCCTTAGCCTTTGGGGATACGTTACTTTCCGGGCAAGTTGATGTGGTGATACTTTTGACCGGGGTGGGTTGCCAAACCTTACTGGATATTCTGAAGACTCGGTTCCCCAAGGAGGCCATCAAGGAAGCATTAGGGAACGCTGTTCTTGTGGTCCGCGGCCCAAAGCCTGCGGGGGTGGTGAAATCGCTTGGCCTACACCCCCAGATTCAAGTCCCCGAACCCAATACGTGGAGAGATATCCTCGATGCGTTGGATGTTTCGTATCCGGAAGGACTGACGGGGAAGCGAATAGCCGTGCAGGAATATGGCGTGAGCAACCCAGAATTCTTAGACGGCCTCAGCCAACGAGGCGCGGAAGTGACTCCCGTCGCGATCTATCGGTGGACCTTGCCTGATGATCTCCACCCACTTCAACAACTTGTTGAACAGATCGTGAACGAGGAAATCCCTGTTCTGCTGATCACCAATGCTGTTCAGGTCGATCATATGATGAAGGTGTTAGACAATCATTCGAAGATCAAGGGATTGAAAACCGTGCTGGCCTATATGATGGTGGCGTCTATCGGACAATTGGCGAGTGAACGACTACGTCACCATGGATTTCCCGTCGATTTAGAACCCTCTCATCCCAAAATGGGCATCCTTGTCAAAGAAGCCAGCCAACACGCCCACACTATTTTAGAAACGAAGCGACGATCTTCATAATACATTTCTGAGCCTTCATTACCCAGGAATTCCCCTCCTTCGTAAGGAGGGGATAGGGGAGGTAGAATCGTGGATAAGGAAGACGTGTGAGCTCTACTCTTAAACTTATTCCCATATTGCTCGATTCTACCCCACCTCAATCCTTCCCTTACAAAAGGGAGGACGTTAGCCATTGAGACCTAGGAGCTAGTCCAAGGAGCACGACTCCACCCGGAAAACCGAATACCCCACATTTCTCGTCTTCCCGTTCGACACTACCTTCGCCAAAATCTATCCTAGAACAGAAAAGGAATGATTCGTTTCGTTCGCATTCTGTACTCTTTATATGAAGGGAACCGAGCCAGCAGTAGTTGTTCTTCATACC
>JAOUQB010000021.1 GCA_029879555.1 Nitrospirota bacterium
TCGTCCTATTTCAAGGTGGTCTTCAAAAAAAGTTGGCAATGGTTTTGCTAAACAATGTTTCTTGTGAAAATGAGAGAGCATCTTTTCTATTAAAGAAACCATCTCTACATGTTCATGAATGGTTTTCTGCTAACTAGGTGAAAGAAGAGAGGACTAATGAACATTGCTGAAAAAATGAAACAAGACTGGGAAGAGCGGGCACAACATCACGCACGATTTTGGATTGCCACGGAACATTATCAAAACGAAGAAGTTTTTTCTGGATCGGGAGAAGAAACAGCTCGATGTATCATGATGGCCATACACGAGGTCTATCAACCCACATGGAACGTCTTAGACATTGGATGCGGAATTGGACGAGTACTGAAACCTTTAGCCCCGTATTTTCAAACCTTGTCAGGCGTCGATGTTTCAGCAACCATGATTGCGCAAAGTAAAGCCTGGTTAGCCGATTACTCACATATCACGACCTACGAAAACTCTGGCTTGGATCTCAGCGAATTTCACGATTCCAGTTTCAACCTTGTCTACTCCTATGTCGCATTTCAGCACATGCCCCGTCCCGTATTTGAACGATATCTCGGTGAAATCAATCGCGTACTCCTCCCGGAAGGCTATTTAGCACTACAACTTCCCATTGGTCCTTATCACGAGGCTCCACTAGAAGATACAATCGGCATTCGCTCCTACACGTTCGAAGAAATCAACCAAAAATTCCAAGACAACGGACTGGCTTTTATGAACCCTGCCACCGTCGATCATTCCGCTACTGATTTAAAACAAATTTTCGACCATCGCATTCATCTCGCAAAAAAGATTCGGCCCATCAGGCAACAAAGCCGCGTCGCTTGGGGACAACTCGACGACCCACATTACTACTCGCCGCTGGACCTGCATCTCTACGAAGTCTATTCCGAGAATTGCGTACAATTAGGAAAACCGCAAGAAGGGATTCAGACACTACAATCGCTGGTCAATCGACACCCTAAACATTTACCCGGTTGGCTCAGATTAACCGCGCTCCTATTAGAACAGGGGCAACTCTCTCAGGCCTGCGACACGCTCCAAGCATTGACCGCTCTGCATCCCCGATACCAAGAAGGCCAAGACATCTTGGAGCGATTACGAAATAAATTTGTGAACTCTCCCAAGTCTACACTCATTCATCCTTAAGCACTTTTCAACTCCAGTATCTATGCTATAGTCATGTTTCTAGCGTCCTCCCGTTCACCAATAAATTCTGCCTATGCATGACATTTTCAAGCCGACCGCTCCCATGCTGACGGCAATTGTTCTTATCTTTTTGACTATCGGAGTCGCTTTAGGGGCGCACCCAGACAATGGTCCAGGATGTGGCTTAGGAAAATTAGCCTGGAGCGACTACCCCAACCAACAGACCATTTGGGCACAAGTTCTACAATCAACTACAAATGGAACCTTTGGAGCTCAAACATTTGGCATTAGTTCGGGCACTTCTGGTTGCACCAATAACGGAACCCTCTTTGCTTCCGAAAAGGTTAATGTGTTTGCTGCGGTCAATTTTGATAATCTGGCCCAAGAGATGGCTCAAGGCCAGGGCGAGCATCTCACCTCACTCGCCACCTTGATGGGAATTCCCGCCGAACAGCACGGAGTATTTTTTGCCATGGCCCAAGAAAAATATATGATGTTAATTCAAGCTGGAGAAAATCCTTCTCAGGCCCTAATTCAAGCACTTTACCAACTACTGATCTAGGCCAAGGTCGCCCTTTTCATCTTTACCGATTTTGCTATAATAGCCTACGTTTTCAATCGAACACCCCCTTTTCCCTACAACCACACAGGAGGAGCAATAGCATGATTACACGAACAGTTCTCGTGATTACCGCAACCTTATTTATGTTTGCGACAACAGGAGTCGCTTTGGCCGCACATCCCGACAATGGTCCAGGATGCGGATTAGGGAAATTAGCCTGGAATTCCTATGCTGGACAACAGTCCATTGGCGCACAAGTTCTCCAATCTACAACAAATGGGATTGTGCCTTCACAGACATTTGGTATCAGCTCAGGTACGTCGGGTTGCACTAATGACGGAACGATCTTTGCCTCAGAAAAAGTGAATGTATTTGCTGCGGTCAACTTTGATAATCTCGCCCAAGAAATGGCTCAAGGCCAGGGGGAGCATCTCACCTCACTCGCCACCTTGATGGGGATTCCCGCCGAACAGCATGGAGTATTTTTTGCCATGGCCCAAGAAAAATATACGACCCTGATTCAAGCGGGAGAAACTTCTCCCAAAGCCGTCGTTAAGGCAATTTATAGTGCAATGGGTAGCCATCCCGTTCTCGCACAAGCTTCATCCACTAAGTAGCCTAAGGTCCATGTAGGCTCCGGCTCATAGCCGGAGCCTACCTTTTTTCTCTTTTTCCCTTGTCAGCATGTGATAATTCATATCACGCTGTTATGCCTGGGGCTCTTTATTCTCCCCTCTGTGGCTACAGCTCAAGACCCCAGCTCGACCTATCTTCTGCAGCTTATTGAACGCGCTGATCATAAACACCTTCATCAACACCGGTATTGGCACCTGCTCCTTCATTACCGCCAAAATTTTTTTGGCGGGTATACCAGCGAAGTTGATGACCCAGGGTTTTTCCAGGCCTCAGAAGGCAAAAACGATCCTCAGGCTGAACTCCACGCCACCCTGGAGAAATTCTTCTCAGGCGATTTAGTCGGGCGATCAAAGCAAGTAGCGCAATGCGCCTTTATCGCCAGATTTCAGTGGCTTAGGGCCCAATTGAAATTCGACGAAACTCGCTTACCTTTGCACCACTGCGAACGATATGAACAGTGGGTCAATGAACTCAACCCGGCTTCCATAACCCTAATTTTCCCTGCTGCCTTTATGAACAACCCTGTCTCCATGTTTGGTCATTCCTTCCTTCGCATTGACCAACAGGACCAAACCGAACACACGCGTATATTGGCCTATACGGTCAATTATGCGGCTGACGTACCTCCTGGGGCGGGTTTGGAATTTGCGTTCAAAGGAATGCTTGGGGGCTACCAAGGGTTTTTCTCCACCATCCCTTATTACATCAAAGTTCAAGAATATCGGGATATTGAAAATCGGGACATTTGGGAATACCGGTTAAATTTATCACCGGAAGAAATTCACCGTTTGCTCATGCACACATGGGAAATGGGCAACGCGTATTTTGATTATTATTTTTTTAAAGAAAACTGTGCCTATCATATTCTCTCGCTTTTGGAAGTCGCCAACCCTCAATTCCATCTGACCGATCAATTCCATTTTTGGACCATTCCTGCGGATACCATTCGCCTGCTCATTCAACAAAAGGACCTTGTGCAAGATGTCAGCTATCGACCAGCAGGAAGCACCAATCTGAAACGCAAACGGGCAGCCTTACAACCATCTGAACAATTTTGGCTAGAGCAAATCATCCAGGATCCCTCATATGCCATAGCCCCAGATTTTCTTAAACTCTCACAGCCCCGCCAAACTTTTTTGCTTGATTTAGCCTCAGATTATCTTCGATATAAAGGCCGGACTGATTCGAAGCAGGCCGACGAATATCAAACTAAAAATCGATCAATATTATTGCAGCGAAGCCAAATCAGGGTGCCGTCCCCTGCATTTTCTGTGGCACCGTTTTCTCTTTCCCCAGAACAAGGACATGAGACCGCGCGTATGGGCGTGGGTATTGGGTGGCGCAATGATGAACTTTTTGAGCATATTGATATCCGAGCCGTCTATCATGACCTCCTCGACCCCAATCCAGGCTATACCCCGGACTCTCAAGTGGAGTTAGGTGCCCTGTCGTTGAGGCATTACCATGGTCGCAATCAATTTCGCATTGAACAATTCACCCTCGTGAATGTGCTTTCGTTGGCGCCTATTGATTCTTGGTTCCGGTCCCCGTCATGGAAAATACGGATGGAGATGAATACCGTCAAAACCCGTTCATGCGATCTGTGTTCCAACGGGCATTTCAACGTGGGAGCCGGGGGAGCACTAGAAACGCACGTTTTTCAACGAGAGGTCTTTTTTCTGATGGGCGAAGTGGATGCAAACGTGAGTGGGGCCTATGACGAGAATCATCGAATAGGAGGAGGAGTATCGGGTGGAGTGGTGGCCAACGTGACGGAGAACTGGAAATGGCTCGCTTCAGGGGGATATCTGGGGTATTTCCTGGGTCATCGCTCTGATGACATACAAGTTTCCGTTGGACAACGATGGACCTTTGCTAAAAACTTCGCCTTTCGTACTACCTTTACTCATCACGATCGAGACAATGAACTCTTGGCCGTGTTTCATGGCTATTTCTAAATATTTTCAAAAAATACGCTGAGGTAATTGCCGATAAGATTTGGTTCACATTGTCATTGAATATTTGACTGTGAGAATATGAAAATCCAAGAAAATTTGAAAGGTCATCTCTTCATGCATGCCTTCTGATACACCTTTCGAATGATACGAATCATCATGAATTGAGGGGGACTCTTCATGGCTCCTGCGACTCACAACACATCTTCTTCACTCGCGCCACATCCACCTCTTCGGGACTATTACAAAACGGAAGAGCAGCGCAAGCAACTCCTGAGAATCCAATTTGATCAGGTCGCCCCCGATTACAATTGGATCACTCAAGCGTCCTCGTTTGGCACGGGGAAATGGTATAGACGAGAGGCCTTGAAACGAACAGGTCTCAAGGAAGGACACACGATTCTTGATGTGGCCTGTGGACCCGGGACAGTCTCAGGGTGTGCCCGACAAATTGTAGGGGAAACGGGCCGAGTCGTAGGGTTGGACCCCAGTTATGGCATGGTGACTGAGGCACGCAAACAAGGCGTCTCATCAGTCATACAAGGCAAGGCAGAATTTTTACCATTTCCTGACTCAACCTTTGATTTCATTAGCATGGGCTATGCACTCCGCCATGTTTCAGATCTTGAGATCACCTTCAAAGAATACCTCCGTGTGCTGAAACCCGGCGGGCACCTCCTTATTCTGGAAATCGCGAGGCCAGATGCCTTTTTCCCCTATCAGGTCAGCCGGTTTTTTTTGAAACAGTTCGTCCCATGGATGGCCCATTGGGGCACGAAAAATCCACAGGCACACAAGCTCATGAAATATTATTGGGACACCATTGAAACCTGCGTCCCACCAGAGACCATACTTCAAGCTCTTACAACATCAGGATTTATTCAAAGCGAGCAATATACCCTTTTCGGTGGCCTCCTTAGAGACTATTCCGGCTCCAAATCGTAATCAAATATTCGCGGGCCCTTCCTGAACATTTCATTCACCTCAGCTTTCCAATCGTTAC
The DNA here is from genome assembly GCA_029879555.1 of Nitrospirota bacterium. Taxonomy (GTDB): domain Bacteria; phylum Nitrospirota; class Nitrospiria; order Nitrospirales; family UBA8639; genus Nitrospira_E. The sequence goes on from JAOUQB010000021.1 coordinate 5,330, forward strand.
TCGGGCTTACGCTCAACCACGCATGTTAAGTCTTCCCGGAACATGCCGAAAACAGCGGTATGATCTGTCCTCATCCGATTGTTTTTACCGTCTTCTACCTGATACTCATCCTGCTCGGGGGTTGCGCTGGCGCGCCGCAAAACCCTCAATTGGCTCACCAATGTGAGCAGGATCTGCATTCAGCTTTTCAAGAACTTGATCAAGCGAACGCGAAGGGGTTCGGTGGGACAGTAAGTTGGACGAAAGCAGCAACCTTGCTCAGTTCAGCGAAGGTTCAACAACAATTTGATAAGTTCCCAAATTGTATCAATAAAATTAAACGGGCCCGCTTTTACATAAAAGAAAGTCAAAAGGCCTGAAAAAACGCCAGCCCTCAATGGCCTTTTGTTGCAGCTAAAATCGCATACGAAGACCACCCATGCCTGTCAGCCCACTCAAGCTTTCGACTCTGAGCTTATTGTTACCAGACCGAGACTTATAGCTCGTTATTTGAAAGTCACCACTCACCCGACCTTCTCCAAATAAAGCTAGCCCGCCCCCGACCGGCACCTCAAGGCCTAACAAACCCATGATTCCATAACCAAATCCCCAACCTTGTTTAATGTTAATAGAAGACCTTTTTCGTTCAATTTCGTCTTCGTCAAAAACATTCACCGCAAAATTTATCCCCATCCCCACATAAGGCGATATGCCACTGCTGCGAAAAAAATACTGCCCGATTCCGCGTAGAATGTAGGACTGCGTATCGATATCTTTGGCTTTAAAGAGTTTGGTTTCGTAATTTCGGTATTCCAGTTCAACGCCAAGTCGTTCCTGCTGGGAAACTTTCCCCGCGGCTTGAACTATCGCATTGAATCCAGATTTGCCTTGAAAAGGATAAAAAATCCCTCCCCCAGCAGAAAGAACCACAGAATCTTCATCATCCGTTCCTCTGGCCTGTACATTAACGGACAACCCACTCAACGCGATCAACACCAAAAGGATACAGAACGAATATCTCAAAGCCGATTGTTTCATTCTCCCTCCAAGGTTCTGGGTCAATTTGCTGCAATACCATGATCATAAAACAAAAACTCCCTTACCTCCAGGTTCAGGCTCGTTCTATGAAAATACGGATGTGGTTTATTTTGCAAGACTTTTAACAGTGAGAAGGGGACCATACGTCTGGTACAGATCAAGTTGGTCCTCAGACTCCCCGGAAGTGGGTGTGAGAGAAACGTCAGAATATTGAAGCTTGGAAGGATCGTTTTCCACTTTCCTTCGCAGTTGATTCAACTTCCACCCTAACGCACACCATTGCCATCCTGTCCGGAAGGCCGACCAAATCTGTTGAGGATAAAATGTCCAGGCAGGCTCAACGGGCATCCCAGGACGACGGGAACGGCGGCCCCGCCACCGCACCACACCACCCTCTAGGGGATGGATCCCCTCAAGCATAATGCAGCCATAAAAACAGAACAATAAGAACATGAGCTTGACGACCGGTTCCCCGGACGCTGCGGCACGACGCATGAGGATTTCCATGTGGTCCCATGTGTAATAGCTTCGCCAAGCCGTGCGATACACCTCAGCTAATTCAACCTTGGTCATCAGTGGATGCGCTATCGTGACATGCTCCAAATCATAGGCATTCATGTCCGGCTCCATCCACACACCACGTTCATAGAGTTGCTGGTGATCTTCGGACCCAGGCAAGGGCGTCAAAATAAAAAATTCGACGATATCAACGGGAAGTTCTTTTTTGAGGATCTCAATATCATGGGCGATGCTGGACGGAGTATCGGCTGGAAACCCTAGAATGTAGCCAACTGCAGTGGTACAGCCATAGCTTTTCCAGGCTTGCAACATCTTGCGATACTCCCCGATTTTGTTCTGCCGTTTTTTTGCTCCGACCAACGATTCAGGGTTCAGACTCTCCAAGCCCAAAAAAATATTATGGCACCCAGCCCGCACGGCTTTTTCAATAAACCGAGGAATTTTATGGCACAGCGTATCAACTTGGATGATCAGTGAAAGCTGCAAACCTTCTGTCTCTCGAATTTGAATCATTCGGTCTAAAATCGGTTCCCAGTCCTTATTTCTGGCAAAATCGTCATCCGTAATAAAAAAACGCCAGACGCCTTGTTGAAGATTGGCCCGAATCAAGGCCTCAATATCATCAGCCGACCGCGACCGAGATGTCCGGCCTTGCACATTGATAATGGTGCAAAAACTGCACTGAAATGGGCACCCCCGCCCAGCATCAAAACTGGAGAGCCTCCGAAATGTTCGTTTGACCAAGCTAGCAGGGAGGATTGGGGGAGGGACCCCTTCCAAGTTTGGCGTGTTGGCTAAAAAATCGTAGGAAGACTTCAAGCGTTTCTCGTACGCATCCTTGAGAATCGCATCTAATTGCCCTTCGGCTTCACCCGCAATGAGGGTAAACCCATCGGCCAGCGCCTGCTGAATATCCGGTGGCATTGTTTTCAGCATGGTGAAACATCCACTCACATGAAAGCCTCCAATGACCACTGGAATATCCGCTTCGAGGAACGGTTTCCCTAAATCCAGTGACCGAGGAAATTGATTGGTTTGAACCCCGACAAACCCAATCATCCCCCCACATCCATTCTGAATTCGCTGGATAATGCGTTTTGTGGGAATGACCGCATTAGTTTCATCATAGATCTCTACATAAATCCGGATATCCTCACCCAATACCTGCCGGGCCGCACAATCCATTGCTAAGGCATTCAGAGCCGCCAAGCTATTCGATGGAATGGCCGATCGCCCCCATTGAATGACATACCCCTCATCATCGTAATGAGAAGGCTTGATGAGCACGAGATGAAAAGATTGTTGTGTGTTCAACGCCTGGCCTAGGGAGTTAGATCATCATTCGTTATGGAGGCCGGAAGAATGGTTGAAGGGGGATGAGGGCAAAGAGGGATCGACCATACACAACACATTCGACAGGTCTTCACACAGACGTTACCCTACGGAGTCCCCGTAATTGTGTCAAGCAACATTCAGCAGATGTCCGGTTGGGGGATCCGCACATCTGCCAAGCCTTTTCGATTTCGTATTCTCCCGACAAATCTGCTTTTCTCCTCGAACGTCTTTCTGAGATCACAATCTTCCATAAGGACATCATATTGACATCTCTGAATCCAAACAGGACAATCGATATCTGTACCTATCTCTTCACGAATTTTATCCATGGAGGAATATTCGTTGTCTAACCAGACCCCCTTTGAAACCGAAATCGCTCAACTCCTGGTAACGACATTGAACTTGAAAGTCGAACCTGCGGAAATTCCACCGCTAGACCCGTTATTTGGAGAAGGGTTAGGGTTGGACTCAATTGATGCGCTGGAAATTGCCCTCGTGGTTCATCAACATTACGGATACAAATTACGGTCCGATGATCCGGATAACACCACCATATTTTCGTCCCTTCGCTCTCTTGGTGAAGCCATTCAGAAGAACCGGACGATCACATAACTAACAGACGTACAGCCGCGATTCATTTTCTCTAACCATCTGTTTCAAGGCCATCGCCTTTTGCTGAGGCGAACCTCCCTAGTCACGTACGCTTCTTCTATCAAACTTATTCTTCTTAACCAAGTTTCTTGATTGACCCAGACGAATGGCATATTCCCCGTTTCTTGGTCCCTATCAGCCTCATAGCACTGTCGCTTGGTACCGGGGGGAATCCATGTCGGCCAGCAGGGTGCTCTCACACGTGGCCTTTATTGGTCATCAATTGCCACACAGGCGTTACGTCCTGAATATGTGCCAAGACCGCTATGCCTTTTTGGTGGGATTTGCGGCAGCCCTTTCTCAAAACCAAACAACGTTATTACCACCAAACCCGTCACCCGAAATGTTACAACAACTCATACACGAATATCCTGATTGTTATTACTTAACGGATGGGCAAGAACAGATCGCCAGCCTCGAAGGCATTTCCATCAACCTGGATTCTAGCCCCGATCACACAATCTTAGAAAACCCCAAATTTCTTGATTCGCATATTGCGGCGATTGCGTTTACCTCGGGAACCACCGGCACCCCACGTCCCAATCTCAAATCTTGGGGATCCATGGTCCAAATCGCCCAAAAAACTGGCGAAGGGTTAGCCCTTTCCCCGTTCAATCCGGTCACCGTAGTGGCCACCGTCCCGCATCAACATATGTACGGGTTGGAAACTTCTATCATGTTACCACTGCAACGAGGGTGGGCCATACATTCAGGCCGTCCATTTTTCCCAGAAGATATCGCATCCGCATTACAGGAACACCCCGCTCAACGCATCTTAGTCTCCACGCCCATCCATCTCCGAGCCTGTGTGATGGCGCAATCTCAATTTCCAGACGTGGCCTACACCTTGTCCGCCACAGCTCCACTTCCCAAGCTTTTAGCGAAACAAGTAGAAGACATGCTTCATACCAGCATGATTGAAATTTATGGATTCGCTGAGGCTGGGACCATCGCCACACGGCAACCCGTCCAAGAAGATCATTGGACGCTACTCCCAGAGCTATCCCTGGAAGAGCTGCAGGACGGCTATGCCGTATGTTCGCCCTATTTTTCTGAGCCGGTCCCTATTCCAGATACCATTCAATCAGCCAACCCACAGCAATTTACCTTGGAAGGGCGACCCAGTCATCTGATTAATATTGGCGGACATCGCGCATCCTTGGATGCCTTAAATGTCCAGCTCCTCTCCATTGAGGGAGTCGTAGACGGGGCCTTTTTTCTGCCGGAAGAACAAGCGGAATCAGTCACACGGTTAGTGGCCTTTGTCGTGGCACCCGGGCAAACATCTGAATCCATCCTCTCGGCACTTCGCACCAAAATTGCCCCTGTATTTTTACCACGCCCGGTTTACCTGATTGATTCCCTCCCTCGCACCCACGCGGGAAAATTCGTTCGAAAGGACGCTGAAAGATTATTGCAGAACCAACTGAATCTCCGGCAATCATAGAACGAGTCCCTCAATCCATGACCATTGAAACACAATTTCTCATTGACCCCTTGCACCCATCGCTATCCGGGCATTTCCCAGGAAATCCGATCGTGCCTGGTGTGGTCATACTCACGGAAGTGCTACAAGCTATTGCGCAATCAGTTCCGAAACCATTGGTGCTGTCCAACGTCCCTGTCGTGAAGTTTCATTCCCCTCTTCGCCCAAACGAATTGGTACACCTTACCTTTACCCGGCCGCCCGATCAGGTCATAACCTTTTCCTGTCAGGTCGGGACAAGAAAAATTGTATCCGGTCAATTGATCTTTCAACCAACCACACCTCTCCACCACCACCATGAGTAACCCTTGGCTTGCGCAACAGGAACGTGGGCATCGCTGGGCTTACCAGTTCATGTTGTGGGTAGCACTTCGAGTGGGACGGAAATCCGCCCGGACCTTGCTCTACCCCATTTGTACGTACTATGTCTTGTTTTCCTGGAATGCCAGCAAAGGCATCAAGGCCTTTTTACGCCGCGTGTTACCGCGCCGAGTCACACTTAAAGACCTTTTTCTCCACTATCACGCCTTTGCCTCCACCCTGCTGGACCGCACCTATATTTTGGCCAACCAACGAGATGAATTCGACCTGAAGATTCGTGATTTAAATATTCTTCTTGACCGTGTCGACCGAAAACAAGGCTGCCTTCTGCTTGGTTCGCACCTGGGAAGTTTTGATATCCTGCGCGCCACCGGTTTAGCGACAAGAAATGCCCCGATCAAATTGCTCATGCATAAAGAGAACGCACCAATTATCAATGAAGTCTTCGGAAAACTTGACCCCTCTCTGATAGATTGTATTATTCCGGTCGGGGAACCTGACACGATGTTACGAGCAAAAGACTGCCTCGATGCGGGTGGCCTGGTTGGCATGCTTGGTGATCGCCCGCTCAAAAATGAAAAGGTCGTCCTCTGCAATTTTTTTGGCCACAATGCCCAATTTCCTACGGGCCCGATGTTATTGGCGAGTATCCTCAAAGTACCGGTCGTGTTATTTTTTTGTCTCTATCGTGGAGACGGACGATACGACATTCATTTCGAATTATTTGCGGAATCCGTCATCATCCCTAGAGAACATCGCGCAGAAGGACTTCAGGAATGGACCCAGCGCTATGCGCTTCGCTTAGAGGCCTATTGCCGAATGGCTCCCAACAATTGGTTTAATTTTTATGACTTTTGGAAAACAGATCAGTAGGGCCATCCTCTGGAGTTTCGTGTGGGGCGGCCTATTTTTATTTGAGCCACTCTCCCATTCTCATGCCTGTAAGACGACCCAACCCCTTCCCCTCAAAGAAGAACAGGCCGACCTCAATCGATTCATTAAAAGCCTGGCACAGTCAACCCTTCGTGAGCGCACCTTTCATGAAACCTATTACTCTCACATGCTCACGACACCCACACATAAGGAAGGGACACTGGTTTTCCAGCCTCCAGACCGTTTAGTGAAACATGTTCAGATCCCCACAGAAGAATCCTTTATCGTGACTGGGGACAACTTGCTCTATGAAAACCCTTCTCGGGAGATTTCCCTCACCTTTTCCCTTCAAGAATTCCCGGCACTTGCCACTCTGATCGATGGTTTGCGTGCACTCTTTAACGGAGACGCTGAACGGCTTCAACAGGTTTTTTTCGTTTCGGTGTCTCACACCACCGATGCCTGGGAATTGAACCTGTTACCTAAAACCCCAAATGAAGAAGACGGGGTGGACTGTATTCGCCTGGTCGGAGAGCACGCATTCCTTCGCACCATTGAGATTCACGAAACCAATGGTGACCGCTCAATACTCGTCCTTGATCGACAGACGCCATGATTACCACTCGTGCTCTCGCTTGGTTTTTCTGGTTGGTGGCCATAGGATGTGGGGTTGTTTTTGCTACTTCTTCCATTCCGATTCACACCGAATTGCCACTCCTGCTGCCTTCTTCAGGGTCATTCTCACAACAATTATTTGTTGACCAACTTCAGTCGGGCCCCACCTCAAGAATTGTGTTACTCGGTTTACGGGGTGCGGAACCTGCCGTGTTGGCCAAAGCCAGCAAAAAGCTGGCGGACGCCATGCGGAAGCACGGTCAATTTCTTCATGTGTATAACGGAGAACAGACCCAAAACGACTTCAACCAGGACCTTTTGTTTCGTTATCGATATCTCCTCAGTTCGACAGTAACCGCCGATCAATTCAGCCCAGAGAGATTACGGCAAAGTCTCGAACATCGTCTCCAAGACATGGCCAATCCACTCCCTGCTTTTTTTAAAAAGCAGATCCCTGAAGACCCCACAGGGGCTTTTCAGAGCGTTCTCCAGCAATTGCGCTCCGGCAACACGATCAAGATGGCCCATGGGGTATGGTTTTCTTCGGATCAACCAGTGGCCTTGCTGATCGCGGAAACAGCCGTGGCAGGATTCGACCTCGATGCGCAAGATGCCATCCAGAATTTTTTGACATCCAGCTTAGAAGACATCCGCGCGACCGTCTCACCCCCGTCTGTTCTCGCTTCCCTGGAATTACTTCGCTCTGGACCATCCGTCTTTGCCGTACAATCGCGAGCCGTGATTCAGCAGGATGCGCAATGGCTCTCCCTGCTTGGTAGTGGATTCGTCATCATACTGCTCTTCGTGACCTATCGCTCCTTCACGATCTTGTTGTTGGGCCTCGTCCCCCTGGTGACAGGTCTGCTCACGGCAGGGATTACCGTGTACATGGTGTTTGGATTTATCCACGGGATGACCTTGGCCTTCGGTGCCACATTAATTGGTGTCGCCATTGATTACCCGCTCCATGCCTTTGCGCATCTTGGATCGGGCCGGTCACCCAGACGAGCCATCGTCCAAGTCTGGCCCACGATTTTATTAGGAGCGACCACCACAGCCGTTGGCTATGGAGCCATGCTGTTCTCGGGATTTCCAGGCCTGTCGCAATTAGCCCTTTTGGCCATGATCGGCCTCTTAACGGCGGCAGCAACCACTCGCTGGATTCTGCCTCTCCTCATTCCCGCGCAATTGGACCAACCCATTCCCTGGGCCTCATGGATTCCGTATGAACGAGTGACGTCTCGTCTGATCCTTATTGTTCCTGTGAGTATGGTGCTCTCCCTTGGCTATTTAGCGGTATCAGAGAAACCTTTTTGGGAGACGGACATCGCCAATCTTAGCCCCATCCCGCAGAATCTCCGCGACCGCGATATCTGGTTACGAAAAGAATTGGGGGCGCCTGCTGTCCGTGACATGATCATCATCGTGGCACCAGACGAACAACATGTCTTAGAGCAGAGCGAAGCGCTCAAAGTGACCCTGGACCAACTCGTCAATCGTGGGCATATGACCGGGTACGAAATGGCCGCTGATTACCTACCTAGTATTCGAACCCAGATGTTGAGACAACGTGCGTTACCCGATCCGGCTACGTTACGGAATTCACTGAGGGAAGCTCAGCAAGGGTTGCCGTTCAAGCCGAGCCTTTTTGAACCCTTCCTTCAAAGCATGACTGACTCTCAGCACTTGGCGCCGTTGGATTTTCGCACGATTCAAGATACCCCTTTCGCCACAAAAATCCGCTCACTCTTGTACCCCTACCACGATCAATGGGCAGGAACCATTCTGATACGTGAGGTGCAGAATCTCGGTGCCATTGAGCATGCCATCCACACCGATACGTCCTCTGCGCTGCATTTCCTGAATTTGAAAACCGAATCGAACCGCATGGTGACCACCTATCGTCAAGAAGTCACAACCTATTTGGCCATCGGGGTGGGATTCCTCATTCTTATTTTAGGCCTTGGGCTTCGATCTTTTCAGAAGGTCGCAACCGTCTTGATTCCCATCGCAGGCTCGATTATGCTCGACCTAGCGCTCCTTCATGCCTTTGGAGAACGCCTGTCCTTGTTTCATCTGGCAGCCTTACTGTTGGTCTTCGGGATTGGGTTAGATTACACCTTATTTTTCCAACGTCCCTTTACGACAGCAACCGAACGTCAACAAACGATTTCCGCGATTATGGTCTGTAGTCTCACCACCATCTCCGTATTCGGATTGCTGGCCTGCTCACAAACCCCTGTCCTCCATGGAATTGGCTTAACCGTGTTCTTCGGATCCCTTATTAGTTTCCTGTTTGCAGCTATCTGTTTCCCACTCCAGCCTCAAAAGAGCACATGATCTCCCATGGCAACGCATCACCTTGACATCGCCATCCTTGGAGCGGGCCTTGCGGGTAATCTCCTCGCCAGGCAGCTTCGACAAACACTGCCCCACTTAAAAGTGGGCCTGTTTGAAAAATCTGATACCACATCTTTTAAAGTTGGGGAGTCAACCGTCGAAGTCACTGGAAATTATTTGATCAGACGCCTAGGGTTGGGGAACTATCTAAGGGAACATCATATCCTGAAAAATGGACTACGGTTTTTTTTCGACCAAGAAGATCGACAAGCCTCCCTGATTGACATGAGTGAAATTGGGGGGATCGCCACACCCATTCACCCGAGCTATCAATTAGATCGGTCGCGTTTGGAGACTGATCTCCAACGAATGAACCAAGAAGACGGCGTCGAACTTCATGTCGGAAGCCGGGTCTGTGATATTCAGCTCAGTGCTGATTCCACTCCCCATCAGTTTTCCGTGGAAACCGCCTCAAAAAAATGGAATGCCCAGTGCCGGTGGCTGATTGATGCCAGCGGCCGATCTTCCCTTTTGGCGAAGCAGGAGAATTTACGCATCCCCGAACCACGCCATACCGTGGCAGCCGTCTGGGGACGCTTTAAGAATGTGGCGAACCTGGATACCTTTGGCCCTGAGACGTTTCGCCAACGGGTGAATGGTACAAGCCGTCGGGAATCGACGACCCATTTTTGTTACCCAGGGTATTGGATTTGGTTTATCCCCATTAGTCAGGATATCGTCAGCGTGGGAATCGTCATGGAGCGGACCGCCGGATGGCAAGAAGTCTTTCGGAAAGCCGAAGGATTTTTGGACTTTCTCAAACGGCACCATGCAGCATGGTCACTTCTTCGGGAAGCCGAACTACTGGACCTCGGCAGCTTCCAGCATCTGCCCTATGGCACGAGGCAATATTTTAGTCACAACCGATGGGGCCTCACCGGTGAATCCGCTGTCTTTACTGATCCTTTTTACAGCCCCGGGTCAGACTTTATCGCGTTGGAAAATGATTTCCTCACCAACTTCATCCGACATGAAGAAGAGGGCGCCTCAACGCAACACCTGCACCATCTCGTGAATCTCTCGAACGCCTACATGCAGTTTCGCTATGAGGCCAGCATGCATCTGTATCACAACCTCTATTCCCTCTTTGGGAGCTATGAACTCCTCAAATTAAAGTTTCAATTGGATCTTCCCTTGTACTATCACCTCTGGCTTTCCGAATTTATGCAAGACCTTCACCTCAACGAAGAATTCCTTGCCAACCAGGTCCAAGAGCAACAGCAGGTGCTCTATTCCCTTTCAACATTCTCACAACTCTTTCAAAAGGTCGAACGACACCTTCAAAAAACCAAGGCAGTCTATCGAGGAAATCTAGGTAATTTCACTGACGCGTTAGAGGGGATTGGGTGGGTCAGAGAAATAGGGCAACCACTCGATTCTGAGCAGTCGTTAACGCGGCTCCGTGGAATTTTTCATCGGGGGTACGAACAGGCAAACGATCTTCTCGGAATACGAGCAGCCGAACCGATGAGACAAACTCTCTCTTCCATTTCATAACACCACAGCCTTTAGCCTGAGGAAGAAACCTGGGAACTGACGCCGAAGATGTCTGGAGCTGAATTCGCTGAATCATCCCACTTCGGCTATCACGTCATCTGTTGCACGGGCAAATGGAATGAAAAACGAGAGTCACG
>JAOUQB010000211.1 GCA_029879555.1 Nitrospirota bacterium
ACCACCATGAATGAGGTTCAGGAGCCGATTGGCATTGTGGCTGAAATTCAATTGGACTTTCTTCAGCGTGCGGATCATGACGGATTGGATCTTCAATTTTACACGACACCTGGAAAATTTTCGCACTATGCGCAACAGTCAGTGATAGAAGCCCTCTACCGAGTAGTAGAGGCTGCCGGCTTGAACCCCGACTCATGGACCATTCGTTTTTCGTTGCCCTATCCGGGCGTGACCCTCTATGGCGAAAGTCTTTCGGCCATGGCGGCCCTCACGATTGTCTCACTGGCAAAAAATGAACCGATCGACGAAGAAACGGTCATGACAGGCACGGTAACTGAGGATGGGCATGTCGGAACGGTCGGCGGCGTCCCATTAAAAATTTTAGCGGCTCACGCCCAACATTATCGCAAAGTCCTCATTCCGGAAGAATCGGATGTGGCTGATGGCGATTGGGAAACTCCGTTTCTTATGGAGGTGCTTCCCGTTGGTTCCATTAGTAAAGCCTATCTCGCCTTGACGAACCGTCCACTTCGAACGTCATTCGTGAAACATCCCCTCACCGCCGGGTTGACCCCTTAGAGGGGGTTGTCTTTCTGACATATTTTCGAAATCGAACGATGGTGTGTTCCCCTCAAGGAAAAAACCGATCCGTCCTCACTGTAGACGTTTCCTACATGGCCGAAAAGATAATGAAGGAATGCTTGATTCTTCATGGTGAATATTTCTATGGTGGGAAGATGTTTTTGAGGCTGACTCGACATCCTTCTTTTGTTTGGTTCTCGTGAGAGGGCAGGGTGAACTATGATTGCTGAAGGCCAGACGTGTTTTGCGGTGGATATTGATAATGTCTTAGGGCGGGCAGAACCGGAAGTTCAACGGCTGTTTCATGAAATCACGGGATCCCCTTGGCCCATCGGTCAATATGGCAGTGCAGGAGGGTTGGATTCGAGCCAAATCGAGCGCTCGGTCATTGAGGAGATTTTTTCGCGGTTTCATGAAGAATCGATCCCTCAGTTGGCCTTGTACCCTGGTGCGAAATATGTTTTGGATATTCTTCACCAAACGTGTCGGATCATTATTGTGACAGCACGACGGCCCTATTCGCGGCCACAAACATTGGCGTGGCTGACCGCCCACGGGCTTCCCTTCGATGCGCTGTACCATACCGAAGAAAAAACGGGGATTCCTGAATCGATCACCGTGGCCATTGACGATCATCCCGAGCATCTTGACAGTTATCGAGCAATCGGAGCACGGGTTTTTGTCATGGATCAACCCTGGAATCGTCAGGTGGAGAATTCGCATGTGATCCGTGTCAGTGGATGGGATTCTCTCTTGCAGTGGTGGCATTTCCGGGATTGTCACCCCTGGTCGAACCGGGTGTCTGAGACTCCCTCTCCTCACCAACTCTGGAACCCCCTCTCAATTCCTGCGTAAGGGTGAGGCCCTGCGGTTTTCCAATTGATCCTTCTTTCGTACCATGTCGCAAGATTTGGCCGATAGACACCGATAAGAGGAACGATGGATATGCTCCGCTTGAGGTCTGTACCACCCACAACGCTTCATCCGACATGGTTCATCGGATAATACGGTCAGGAAGATAATGGTCTATCCACCGCTGCACACCATTGTTTTGGTTGATGATAACCCCGATGATTGCGAATTGATTCAAGAGGCTTGGGCGGAATCACCCGTCGGAGATCGCCTTCGAATGGTGAACTCTGGAACGGAGCTTCTTGATTATTTATACCGCCGAGGTCCGTTCGAGTTATCTACATCTGCACCGCGTCCCAGTGTTATTTTATTAGATCTCAACATGCCTGGTCTGTCCGGAGCTGAAGTCTTGCAAGAAATCAAACGCGTTCCGGATCTTGCCTGTATTCCCGTTGTGATTTTGACGACCTCAAAAGCTCCCAGAGATATCCTGCAAACGGCCGGTTTGGGCGTGAACGGCTATATGCAGAAACCCAATACCTTTGCAGGATACCTCCAAATTTTTTCCAATCTTCGAGATCATTGGGGGGAAATCCTTGACCGTCCTCTTTCCCGTGGGGGAGAGGATTGGAGCGGCAATCTCGCCTGGTGTTAATACAGATTTCTTCCTCGCCTCGGCACACCTGATCCTTTTGTTGTACAGGGTAGCCTGCAGCATGCCCGCCTTGAAAAAAATCTAGATTTGTCTGTCTGCCTCACGTATGATTCTTCTGATCAGTCCGACTCTTGTTGACGAGCGTGACTCTCCCTCGTCTACTTTTTCGCCGTGGAGGATGCGTATGAAGCTTAATTTGTTTGACCCACACACGACTCACTATCGTCATCAAAACGCGTGTCTGTTGGCCAAGGCGTCATTGATGGCGTATCAATCTTCCGATGTCATCCAACCGGAGGTTGAGCAATGGGGGTTTCCGCAATTTGCCTTCATGGATCGAAAGGATTCCCAAGCCTTTATGGCGGGGAATGCCGACATGATTATTATCGCCTTTCGCGGAACCGAGCCCACGAATCTCAGGGATTGGATGACTGATTTGCGGATTCGTCGAAAAACCGGGCCGTATGGAAAGGTCCATCGAGGGTTTTTAAAGGGGTTTCAAGTGCTATGGCCAGAAATTCGGGCCACAGTGGCGAAGTGGCAAACTCAGGCCCAATCATTATGGTTAACCGGGCACAGTTTGGGTGGGGCGTTAGCCACGTTGGCCATGGCCTCTCTGGGGGAAGAAGCGAAACCTGTCCATGGGTTGTATACCTTTGGACAGCCTCGGGTTGGAGGAACGACCTTCGCACGGAATTTTGACCTTGATTTTAAGGCCCGGATGTTTCGATTTGTTAATAATAACGATGTGGTCACCCGTGTTCCGACGAGAGAAATGGGCTTTCGCCATGTCGGGCAAGTCCTCATGTTCGATACTTTTGGAAAGCTTCAAACGGACTTACATTTCTGGAATCATTTTTTGGATCGGGTGGCGGGGCGGGTGGCCGACCTTGGGAAACCCGGAACTGATGGGGTAAAGGACCACAGTATGGCTCAGTATCTCAAGCACCTTGGGCGAAAAGACAATCGGAAAAATTTGCTATAAACCCTTAGTGTTTCTTGCCTTTTCCCGACTTGGGATTCTTCAAGTTTTCTCGGCGTGGGAATGAAGAAGTGCCTCCCTAGCCAGCCTTCTCGGCTTATCTGAACATGGTGAATTTCTCCTTCATCCGGGTACGAATTTCTTCCCTCCTCTAAAGTTCTCCTCACACTAACCGACATTATTGTATACAGATTGAGGCGAGGATGCGCTGTCGCACATCTTTGGCTAACCCTTAGGTGTTTTTTGATCACCTGAAGCGATTAGAAACCATGAGGAAAATGGGAACGGCTATGAAAACACAATTTATCTTGATGAGTACGGTGGCGGTATTGGGCGCATCGTTGGTAACCACAAGTTATGCGGCTCCTCCTTCGGAATACCTCCATTTCACGCGTCATCGCGATTCCAATGGCAATTTGCTCATGGGGCCGACGCAACACCAGGCAGAACCATCCGTGGTGCAAAAAATGGTGATGCCGTCCCAGCCAAAGACCTTTGAGCGACGGAGTACCGACTGGGGTATGAGCGTCCAGGAGGTTCAGGAGAATGAACCTATTCAATCCATCTGGGAACTCCAGCCTCCAGTCTTGGGCGACTTTGAACAACGAGTGGCGTACCACACCCAAATCGAAGGGGTGGAGGCGGCGTTAACCTATACGTTTTATCACAATCATTTAGGGCAGGCGAAATATGTCTTTGAGCCGCAACATGAGGATGCGGTGGAGTACGTGCAGGACTTCCAGACCATTAAAGGCTGGATCAGCCAAAGTTATGGAGCGCCGGCGTCTGCTCAAGAAATTTGGCTTGATACGCTCTATCAATATGATAAGAGTTTGTGGGGCCAAGCCCTGAAGCGTGGTCATTTGGTGATGGTGGCGGAGTGGAAAAACCCTGGGACGGACATTGTTCTTGTGTTGGACGGAGGGGATGATACGGTTGGATTAGTGGCTGACTTTGCGAGTACCACGTTTGTTGTTCCTGTGTCGTTAGATACGGAAAGCGCAGCGCAACAAGTCCAAGAAGTCATTGAAGATACGACAATCCAAGAGGCCTTGCCAAACGAACCACTCTCAGATCCAGTCGTCGAAGAAGCGGCGGTGCAAGATTCATCACCCGTCATGGGGGGAAGCGGGGAATTTCACTCTGAAACAGAGGTGGCTTCCCAAACATCGGAACACGACATCCAGGATTTGCAAGAAATTGAACAGATGCTTAACGAAGAATTTCCTATACAGGAAACAGGTGAGCCTGTGACTGAAGGCGGGCCGGTGGATAGTAGTATGGTTGAGCCCGTGAGTGAGATAGCCCCAATGGAGGATCAGGCTGCGCAAGCGTTGGGCAATCCAGAATCCGTGATTGAGGAAACTCTGGTAGAAGCCGACGCGACCGTCCACGCCTCAGTGGGTGCCGAAGAGGGCGAACAAGCCGTCACAGAGGAAGAAATGGTGGAGCAAATGATGGAAGCTGACACAGAATTAGCACCGCAACACCTCTAATGTTAGAGGGTGTCAAAAGCCAGAACGTGTAAAGCAAAAGCCTAAGAATTTTCTCAATGTAATGCTAGGAGAGTGGAAACATTCTCCTAGCATTTTTTTTAAGGGATAACTGTTTTTTCTTATCTTCCACTGGACGTTCGCTGGGTATCAGATTGAAGCCGGACGATTTCCCTCGCCTCCCCTTCAACTTGAAAACGTCTTCTTTTACCAATACCAATAAGGATAATGTCCATAGAATCGTCCACGTGGCCCCCAAAAGGGATAGGCGTAGGGATACGGTCCCCAATACGGGTATGGTTGGTAGCGAGGGTAGTCTGATTGGGCAGGCCAGGTTTTGAGTTGTTTGATAGTGAGGGTGGGGTAGGTATAGTCCGTCTCATCGAGTTTTTGAATGACCGTTCCAGACAATTCTCCGACAAGGGTGATCCGCGTTCCTGCTGGCAGCGTGGCTGGGTCTAAGAAGGTCTGTTGGTAGGCAATAAAGCGACCTTGAGAATGGGTCAAATCTGTGGCTGGTTCGCGCTCCTGGATGAGAGGCAATTGAAGGATGATCAGTTCCGT
>JAOUQB010000212.1 GCA_029879555.1 Nitrospirota bacterium
ATTGTTCCTGACATGCCGCTTTCACCGCCTGAATCGCGCGTCTCTCAGATTCCAACGCTCTCTGAACTCTTGAGTCAGCTTCTTCATTTTTGTACCGGCTTCGTCGACGCCGATCCCACCACCAACCCGCGAGTGTCAAAACCCAAAGGCCCAGCAGCCCTCCAACAACCCAGAGCCAAGGGTTCGACCCGGATAGCAGGGGAGATGGCCCTGATGTCGTAAGGGAAACATCATGTTGACGTGTTCCATCAGATTGAACGGGTTCTGAGAATTGGCTGGGTGGTTGATCAACAACTCTAGCCGATTGGGGTTGAACGTCTCCACGCACCATTAATGTTCTAGCTGGCAATTCCGCCGTTTCCCATCGAGCCTGTTCAATATTCCACCAGGGAATACGAATGGCGGGAACACTGATTGAACCCGGTTGCGTCGGCACCAGCGCAAATTTTTCCTCCCGCGTGCCCACGACCCAGGTCCCATCAAACCCTGTGGTGGCTTTCGCCTTGTCTGGATAGGTTTTGATAGATCCATATTCTGGCACCGGTAATTCCGGTAATTGTTCTCCACGCAGCCCCTTGGCAAACATCACCACGGTTCTCGTGAGCGGCTCATGCATCTGGATGTTTTCTGTGTCACCTGACCAACTTTCCTTGATCGTGAATTCTTTGGCGGGCAACCACATCTTGCCATTCGTATCTGCGGGCACATCTTTCACCGTGAGTGCCACTTTAGGGCTCCGTATATGAATGGGGCGTGTCGTTTGAAACAAAGACGTGAAAGGGCCGCCGTTCTGGCTGCGCCGTCGATTGTTAAAAAACTGATCCAGTGTCGAGCCTCCGGAGCGTTCATCGGGAATGGACCCAGAAAGCAAGACCGGCGGAATACTTTGCGCCCCAGCTTTCTGAGGAGTGATCGCATAACGGCGCTCGGTCACCTGATATCGGCGACCATCTCGAATCGTTTCAAACGACGCGTCTTTGCCGACTCGTTCGACCATCCCCCATTCAATTTCAGGATCATCTAACTTCCCCTCTTGAAGAGAAACGGCAGAGACCAAACGAAGCGTCAACAACACTTGGCCTTGCACATAGGGGACATGCGAATCGACTTCCGCTTCCAGAAAAATATCCCGCTGTGAGTCAGCCCCTGTCATCTGACTAGCCTCCTTCACCGTGACCGATAAAGGAAGGCTTGAGTGATTTCCTACTTGAATGGCCGGAATGGTCAACATCCCCGTTCGCTTAGGAGCCAAAGTCGTCACCCACCTCGTCACTGAGGACGTTTTCATATTGACGATACTCATCTGTTGACTATGACTCGTACCCAACAAGGCAAAATTTTCTTCCAACTTCTGCAAATTTGGTGCATCAGAGGATGAAACCCCCTCGGCTTCAACCACCAACCGAAAGGTCTCATCAACCATCACCGGATTCCGATCCACATAGGCCTTCACCGCCTGTGCCCAAACAGACGAAACGCCGCTTAATGCGCTTAACACAAAAATTACCACTGCCCATTTACATATGGCTTGCAAACTCTTCCCCCTCGTCATTCCGGCAAGCTGTTAGCCGGAATCTCTTACTGCTCTATCCCACACTCATGCACTGGTGATGGTCTCCCCCCTCTCCCTTCCCTCTCCCCACTAGGGCGAGGGATGTAGAGAACCTGGCCTTGTGGCAAGGCCGAGCAGTGCAGCCGACACCGGAGAAAAGGTGCGTAATACTTGAATGCCACAAATTCATTGGACCGTTTCCTTTTCCCATGGTTTGACGCCTGCTGTGCGGCCGCAGGGTCGGACGCTCTCAAAATCTTGCGGAGCTTGTTTGAGCCTTGCGAGTTGGTCCGCTCTCCCTCCCGCGTCCGTCCCTCGATAGGAAATGACAGTCTCGCCTTCCCATCGGTAAACCTGCGCGTAGAAGTCGCTGTCTTGCCATTCATTATTTTTTGAGTCAGATATAAAAAGGCTGTGATCAAAAAGAAAAGCCGAACCAAGTGATATTCCTTGATCCAGAACTATTCCAGGGACATACCCACGATTGTAGGCATCCATGGAAAGGATCGATAAAAACAAATCTCGTGACAGTGCCATAAGATTACTCCCCTATTAATAGCTATATGAGCAATTCTCTTTCCACTAGTTTCTCTCTCTCGCAGTCTGCATGGTCCGCCAATCCATAAAGTACCGTAGTTTGATACTTTGATCAGGGGTTTGATCTCTAATCAGAGGTGCCAATTGTGATCTTGGAATCAAACTTTCCACGTCGTAAAGCCATGGTAAAACGGCCTCAACGCGCCCTTCGGTCACGGGTTCATCAGTGATTCCTAGGGTGATGCGTTTGAGGGTGACACCTTGCCCAAACGTAGCTGCCAAATCAGAGGGATCCACATTTTTCACCGTCGTTGAGTCGTTGATATCCATAAAGGTCGCGAGCAATGGATAGTCTTTGGGTGCCACATCGCGGGTCTCTTGTAGTTCGGAAATAATCTTGGCCCATCCTTCGCCTGTTTGCGACAGCAATCCGTCCATCTTATCCGAAAACACCTTGCTTGCGAGAAAAGCATTGTAGTTCAACAGCGCGAACAGATATCGATTCTTGGGTAGGTCTATAACTACCGCTTCCCCACGCATCTCCAGTTTCCTCACTGCAGGAACGATTCGAAAGTTTGGATTGCCTGTAACAGTCATGGCCACCACACTTGAACCGGAATAAAGCTGTCCGTCCACCTCCACTTCCACCGTCATCTTTTGATGCCACGAGTAGGATGGAAAGAAATACAGCCACAGTCCGACAAGTCCACCCCCCAGCACCATGACGATAATCACCGCCCTCTTCATGCCGGGCACCAATTCTTCTCACACGTATTCCTAAAAAGCCATTGGGTTGAATTTCTCGTTCCTCTATTCCACATCCAGTTCCTAATTGACGTCTCCCCCCTCACCCTTCCCTCTCCCACCAGGGGCGAGGGTTAAGAAATACTGGCCTTGTGGCGAGGCTGAGCAGTGCAGCCGACACCGGAGAAAAGGCGCGCACTGTCTGAGCGTAGCGAGTTTGCGCGCCGCCGGTGTCGGCGAACCGCGCAGGGCACCCGAAGGGCCACGCCACGGCCAACATGGTTTTGGGTCCTTTTGCCGAAACAAAAGGACCTCGGCTGCCGGGACGAACCCCGGCATCACAGAAAAACGTTTTGGCATTACACGATGCACTAATTACTCGTTGGAACTTTACCCTCACCCCAACCCTCTCCCTTAAAGGGCGAGGGAGTTAAACATCAGATGGAATAACCAAGAAGAATTCTCGTTCATCTCACCACGGCCTCCCAGACGAATCTACCGCCATTCCTGCTTCCAGCCGCCGCCGATGTTCCAAAAGAAATTTTCGCCGCAACAACCCCCCGGGGTCATCAGGAATCCGCCGCAACCATTGCTGAAGGGCCTGCTCGGACTTCTGATCTTCTCGCGCTTCCTCCGATTGGGATGCCGAGGCCATCTGTTCTTGAGAATCAGGATCCTTCGCGTTCTCCTCGGGAGACGTTTGAGCCATGTCAGATGGATCAGACTTGTCCTTTGGGTCTTGAGAGAGGTTCTGTGATTGAGGCTCTTTTGATGGCTTGGCGTTGTCTTCCGAATCTTGGGGTGACCCAGAGAAACCCTTCTCCGTTTCTTTTTCATTATTTTGGGAAGCGGGTTGGCCAGGATTCTTCTCTTGATCGCTCTTCTCGGATTCTTGTTCCTGACCCTGTTGATTTGATTTTTTCCCATCGCCCTTCTGCTGTTGATCACTCGAGGACGAATCTGGGGACTGGGAATCGCTTCCCTGAGAAGGGGGCGATTGCTGATCCTCTAGCAATTTCTTGAGGACCTCCAAGTTATGTTGGGCATCGGCATGATCAGGTTGTTGCGTGAGGGCCGCTTGATAGGAGGCCATCGCTTCGGGATACTTCCCCAGTTTGGCTAACGCATTGCCGCGATTGTAATGACCTTCAGGGGAATCAATTGCGGAAAAGGCTTGCTCGGCCTGTTCATAGTCTCCTGCCCGATATTGAGCGATGCCCTTCCAATCGGGCTGTTCAAATAAGGTCGCCGCTTTCTTGGGATCGTTCTGTTCTAAAGCCTTCATCGCTTGTTGATCGGAACGTTCCCACACATTCTCCCAAGAAAACGCATGTCCGGCCTGGGGCAACAACACTAAGGCTAGAACCACACCCATCCATCCACGACGAAAGGCTGGAAGGACCACCGCCAATAAAACCACGACCAACCAGGGTCCTTCTTCTCGCCAGATATCCGTTGTGCGTTGACTAGACCCGGTGCTTGTCGCAATTGATCCGGGCTTGACTGCAGGTAAGACCACATCCAGATCGCGATCATCTAGGGCTACGGTGGCATATCGACCGCCAGCCTTACGTGCGGCGGCTTGTAAGGAATGGGGCTCTAATTTCGTGACCACAATGGCTCCGGAATTATCTTTCACAAACCCGCCGGTTTCGGGAATTGGCGCCCCCTCTTCGGTGCCCACACCCAAGATGGAAATGTGTCTGCCTTTGTTGGCAATATGTTGCATGGTTTCTACGGTCGCTGGATCTGCCTCGCCATCCGTGATGAGCAAGAGATCACCACCCGGAATTCCGGCCTGTGCTAATAATTCATGACCCATGTCCAAGGCTACCTCGGGACGACTCCCTTGAACGGGCATGAGATCGGTTTCTAGGGTTTGCACCAAGGTCCTCATCGTCCGGGCATCATCCGTCAACGGGGAGACCACAAAGGCTTCTCCCGCAAAAATGATCAACGCGGTTTGTCCTTCTTGGCGGGCCTGAAGAATATCCAGGATTTTGTGTTTGGCACGCGTCAGCCGCGATGGTGCCACATCCTGTGCATCCATCGAGCGCGACACATCCAGTACCAGCACTAACGCCGATTCGGCACGAAATACCGGTTGCGGTAATTGAGACCACACGGGCCCGGCTAACGCCACCAGGGCTAGGGCCCAAGCCAGTCCGGCAAGAATCATGGGGCTCTTTGATTTGGTCCCGGGGGTTCCGACCAACGCATGCGGGAGTAAATGCGCATCACACACGGACTCCCACAATTGGGCAGTCGCCCCTCGTCTGGCGAGAAACACC
>JAOUQB010000213.1 GCA_029879555.1 Nitrospirota bacterium
AATTTAATGATGGGAAAAATGCGGGAAATGCCTATGTTCCCATTAATGCCCATCCTCCCTCTTGCTGTGATGGTGACGTTGGTTTCCTTCTCTATCTTGAATTACTGCGGTGTAAAAAGGTTAGAGAAAAAGCTCAATCAAATTTGTCCCTCATGGTCCTCTTAATAAGGAGGAAAAAGAATGGAACCTCATATGTGGTGGGAAGGCGGCTTTCGTTGGATATGGATTTTCCCGTTTACGTTCATGATGCTTATGATGCTTTTAATAGGTATCTGTGTGTTTGGATTTTTTCGTCGGTCAGGTGGGTGGCGTATCTCTTGTCCATTATGCGGGTGGAATACACATGGGACAAAGAATTTAGACACGCCGCGCCAGATTCTTGATCGGCGCTATGCCAGCGGTGAAATTACCAAGGAACAGTATGAGGGGATGAAGCAAGATCTAGAACGTTGATTCTTAATCGCAAGGGAGCGGTGGCGGCATTTGAGACAACCGACTTAGGCGTATTCGTCACAACACTGAAGGAGAAATCCGTCACATCTGTCGCCGAGATCTTTTCTACCCCCGTCTGTCGAATGGCCGTTATTCAAGACCCAGATGGGAACCACATCACTATTCATAAAAGACATGAAAACTAAAAGTAGGTCAACCACAAAATACACCAAATGCAATCAGGGTATTCGGCAAGACCTCGGATGTTAAAGGAATAAAATCATCGGCTTTTTGAATTCCGGGATGGATTACTTATCGTCGCTGTCTTCTGAAACCGACGGAACACTCGTTGCCCAGGCTCGCAGGACGGAATGATCATTCTCCGAAAGTCGCGCGTCCGGATGGAGCGGGAGATAAAACCACGGTGGCATTTCACCTTCCTCAACTTCCTCCCAGATTTCCTTGAGGATTTTGTGCCGTTTCTTTTGGGTATACCGATTCCACGTCGAGAAATTGAGTTCCTCTCGACCCTCTGCAACATCCCAGGCTAACAACCACGAAGCCGGTGCGACTTGGCTATACCACGGCCAAATGGTCTCATTCGAGTGACAATCATAACAGGCACGCTTCAGAATCGCCTTCACGTCCGGCAAGGCCACAATCTCTTCTTCCATTGGAGGATTGGTCCTGTTCACGGGGATGAACTGAATCCCAATCAACACGATTGCCATCCCGACGACAACCCTGACCACTGTTGTTTTCATCCAAGCACTCCTTTTCGGTTTAAGATTGCGCGGTATTGATTATCCCAAGTCTCGATCATCGGTGAACAATACCCAAACCCCCTACCTGTTCATTTACCAATGCAAGAAGCATGACAACGTGAACCTTTAATGAGAGTGTTTTGTGAGTTTCTTGACCGGCCAAGTCGCCCAGAACGAAGTTCGGAACAACGGGGTATTTTTCATTAAACCAAACACGCCTGACTTCGTCGGATGATCCACTTCTTGAATTCAACCGCAAAAAATACGCTTGTCGACAGGGCAAGACAGAAGACTAATTCGTTCAAGCTCAGCGGAGTAGTTTTAAAGATCTGATTGAGAAATGGGATATAAATCGTGGCCATTTGCAAGGCAAAGGTAAACAACACGACGCCAAAGAGTTTGGAATTCGACCAGAGACCTTGTTGAAATAAGGATTCTTTCTCGGATCTCATCGCCAACACATTACCCAATTGTGACAAGGTCAACACCGTAAACACCATCGTCTGCCAGTGAGTCGACCCGGTGTGGTAGGCCCACCCCTCAGCCACAAGAGCCACACTACCCATGAGCAATCCCACCCACACAATGTCCTGCCACATACCATGACCAAAGATATGCTCTTGGGGAGGTCTTGGCGGCCTCTCCATAATGCCCTTCTCCGCAGGCTCCAACGCCAAAGCCAGCCCTGGCAAACCGTCGGTCACTAAGTTAATCCACAAAATGTGAATCGGCAAAAACGGCAGGGGAAGGCCTAAGAATGGCGCTAAAAAAATGGTCCAGATTTCACCCGCATTACTGGTCATCGTGTACCTGATGAATTTTCGGATATTGTCGAAGATCCGGCGCCCCTCCGCCACAGCGGTCACAATGGTGGAAAAGTTATCGTCCAAAAGGATCATGTGAGCCGCTTCTCGTGACACATCAGTTCCCGCAATGCCCATGGCCACACCGATATCGGCGCCTTTGAGCGCTGGAGCGTCATTGACCCCGTCACCTGTCATCGCGACGAACTCCCCTTTTTTCTGGAGAGCTTTGACGATGTTGATCTTCTGCTCTGGCGCAACACGAGCGTACGCCCGGATATGAGTGACTCGCTCTTCCATTTCATGCAATGAAAGCTCGGCCAACTCCTGGCCGGTGATGACTTCATCATGGTCTGTCATGATTCCCAAACGGACTGCGATCGCGCGTGCGGTGGCTGGATGATCCCCTGTGATCATCACCGGCGTGATCCCAGCCGTTTTGCATAAGGCAACGGCATTCAGAACTTCTTCTCGTGGTGGATCAATTAGACCGACCAACCCCAGAAAGGTGAGCTGACATTCAATGCTTTCAGGCGAAAGGCCGGGAGGCATCTCCGGCCACTTTCGAAAGGCAAACCCCAACACGCGCAATCCGTTGGTCGCCATCTGTTCTGCACATGCTAAAATCGCTTTCTTGGGAATAGAAGTTGGGCCGGACTCACCTAAGACCGTGTCGCATTGATCAACCAGTTCCTCTGGTGCCCCCTTGATGAACGCCCTGACCCCTTCGTGAAATTGATGAAAAGTGGTCATGCGTTTTCGAGTGGAATCAAACGGGATCTCCCCTAGGCGTGGCGAGGTAAGGGCAAGAACCTCCTTGTCGTAATTCGCTTCCCGCGCGGCCCGGTACAGAGCCACTTCAGTTGGATCGCCAAGGACCTCTCCCTGGTCATTCCCAGTTGCATCGTTGCTTAAGGCCATAGCCTGGTAGAACAACTCCCAAGGCTCGTCCTCTATCTCTCTTTGACCATTTCCCTTGACCAATTCTCCATTGGCATAGAGTTGTTCTACCCTCATGTTGTTCTGGGTCAGAGTTCCCGTCTTGTCAGAACAAATATAGGTCACCGACCCCAGTGTTTCGACAGCAGGCAGTCGCCGGATCAGGGCATGTTTTTTGACCATCTTATGCGCGCCCAGGGCTAATGAAATAGTCACCACCGCTGGAAGGGCCTCAGGGATAGCCGCCACAGCAAGACTCACAGCCGTGAGAAACATGAGAACGACAGGCTCCCCTCGAAACACCCCTAAAGTAAACACGAAGAGGCATATCGCGAGAATGGCTAAGGCCAATTGTTTTCCGAATCGAGACAAACGTTTTTGCAAAGGCGTTTGGACGTTGTCCTCTTCCCGCAAAAGGGCGGCAATCTTCCCAAGCTCTGTGGCCATGCCGATAGCGATCACCACCCCGGTGGCCCGGCCATACGTCACGACAGTCCCTTTGTACGCCATATTGAGAAGGTCACCGAGAGATTGTTCGACAGTAGTAAGACTGTCAGTATGTTTTTCTACAGGCACCGACTCCCCGGATAAAGCCGCCTCGTCTACTCTAAGTTGGCTCGTTTCAATTAACCGTAGATCGGCTGGGACAAGGTCCCCCGCCTCAACCATGACAATATCGCCGCAGGTAAGTCCGGCGACGGGAACGGTCACCCTTTGCCCTTCGCGACAAACCTTTGCGTTGCGAGGGACCAACATTTTTAAAGCGGCCATGGCGCGCTCTGCCCGAAATTCTTGAACAAACCCAATGACCCCATTCAGCAACACGATGACGACAATCGCAAAAGCATCCAAAGGTTCGCCGATGATTCCTGAGACGACCGCAGCGGCTATCAAAACCAGAATCATGAAATCGGTGAATTGATCCAAGAACATCCACCAGAGACTCCGAGGTGGATGCTCCAGAATTTCATTCGGACCGTAGGCGTTCACTCGTCGTTGGACTTCAGCTGCGCTAAGGCCTACCTGAGGGTCAACGCTTAACTGTTGCGCAGCCTCCACAGCAGACAATGTGTGCCATGGAAGAGCCTCGAATTCCTTCGCAGAAGGGCGGCTGCTTATGATGTCATCGTTGGCCATAGAACAAATCTC
Organism: Nitrospirota bacterium; assembly: GCA_029879555.1. Lineage (GTDB taxonomy): Bacteria > Nitrospirota > Nitrospiria > Nitrospirales > UBA8639 > Nitrospira_E. Next base: position 4,088 of record JAOUQB010000213.1, read on the forward strand.
AGAAAGCGAATATCCTATCCCTCAATATGCAAATGACGCTTCAGCATACTTAACACCTAGTAGGGGATTGGCGCGTTGTGTTTTTCGGCGCATGTTCTCCCTTTGTCATGAAACAAGATATTCAATCAGCTTCCCATGAAACAAGCCATTTCCGCTGGGACTCTCCAAGTAAGGAATAGGAAGGAATTGAAACCGAGGAATAGCAGACAGCCATGGCCAACTTTGGGTAGGCGATTACCACGAACCATCAAGCCAACTTCAGGGAAACGAAGGTTTTGAGAGAAGCAAAAAACAATAAAATGAGGACGGCGCGAAGTCCTTGTTCTCTTGGTGAAACTGATAATTTTGGCTGACCCACGCATGGACCTGAAGCAACGTTTTTGGGAAAGGCCAATCCCGAGAGAAAAGAACCCGCCCCTCTCACCAGATTTCTACTCCGGTGCAGCACTCACGTAGCCTAACAGGATGTCTCGCCTTGCGACGATCCCGACCAGTTTCCCATCTTTATTGTCTATGACAGGCACCCTAATCACATGATTAGTCTGTAGCACGTAGATCAGCGTCCGGATATCCGTATCTGGCGTCACACTGACCGTTTCGTGAGTCATGACTTGGCTAGCAGAGATATCACTCAATTTCTTGCCTGTATCAAGCAAAGCTAAAAGATCGAATTCCGTGACAATTCCCACCACCCGTTGATGACTGTCCACAATCGGCACTCCGCCAAATCCCTCAATCATTAAGGAGGCTAACACATCCCCTTTCGTCTGTTCGTGACCAAATTGAACCTCCTTCTCCATGACATCAGCCACTCTCAAGCGGTCAAAAATCAGCCCTCCTGATTCGGAAACATCTTTCTTTTTAATCATGGAACAATCCTCCTTTTCTTACGAATCACGAGATGAGTACCCGACAACATCTTTTCGTTTGTCAATCAACTTTAAAAAAACATCGGCGGCGAGCTTTGGGAATCGCACGGCGAACAACTTTCAAGCCCCCACCCTTTACGAATAGTTGACATTCA
>JAOUQB010000214.1 GCA_029879555.1 Nitrospirota bacterium
AAAATCTAATTCGTGGTCCTGCCCATCGGCATGATGAAGAATTCGCAAATGAATAAGTCCGTCCTTACGTTCCTCAACAACCAAGTATTCGCGAAATAATTCAAAGCCCTCAAAGAACACATCTGAGCGATGAGGGATCACTTCCTGCCAATGAGTTTTTTCAGGGGTTTTTACCCCAGTCTTCATCAATCGGAAATTTTTGGCCTGATCATTGGTGCGAATAAAAAAATACTCTCCAAGGTGATCCACATCGTATTCATGCCCTCGCTCACGCGGACAAAAAACTTGAAAGCCCCCCCCAGGGGTATCCGCATTCAAATAAAGATACTCACTACTCACCGTTTGATGGAGGCCAATCAAGAGATACCGTTTGGATTTGGATTTCGCGATAAAGGCCGAAAAGGTCTCATCCGCTTCCTCATAGACCAATTCATCTTGAGCAGAATCCTGGCCCAATACATGCCGATAGATTCGGTATGAGCGTAAGGTGTCAGGATCTTGCCTGGCATACAAAAGGGTTCGATTATCATTACCCCATTCCATATTTCCGGTCACGGCGGGAATCACATCCGTCAATATTTCACCGGTAGCAAGATTTTTAAACCCAAGGGAATAGATTCGCCGACCCTGTGTATCAATCGCAAAGGCCACGATATCTTGCCCAGAACTCACCATCCAATTTCCCAAAGAAAAATACTCATGTCCTTCGGCCATGGCATTCCCATCGATCATGATTTCTTCGGGGCCACTCAACGAGCCTTTTTTCCGGCAATAAATGGCATATTCTTTTCCTTCTTCATAACGGATGTAATAGACATAATCTCCTTGTTTGAAGGGAACAGAGAGGTCAACCGGTTTAATGCGCCCTTTAATTTCTTCAAATAACGTGTGTTCGAGTTCCGCAGTATGTTCACGCAACGCTGTCGCATAGTCATTTTCTTTCTCTAAATATGCCAGGACTTCGGGGTTGGTCCGATCATTGAGCCAATAGTACGGATCAACTCGAACCTGGCCATGTTGTTCCAAGGCATGAGGAATTGATTTCGCCAGAGGTGGCTCAGGGATAGACAAAGGTATACGGGAAGAATGCGTCGTCATAAATAGTTCCTTATCATATTTGTCATGATCAAATTGGCCAATTAGGCATCGTCAAAATTTTTAGGGGTTTGGCGCGTACGTTTGGTCTCCGTCCGTTGTTTTTTGCCTTCTAATCGTCTCTCACGCACCCGAGCCGGCACCCGAGTCGGCACGCGGTACTTCATGGGTTGCAACGCCTTCTGAAGCAATTCCACGAATCGATCCAGTAGGTCAGCACGATTGGCCGCTTGTGATCGATGCCGTTGAGCTTGCATACGCAAGATCCCCTGCTTATTAATGCGTTGGGCCAAGGCCCCTACGATTCGTCGTTTTTGGTACGAAGTCAGGGTTGAGGAAAGATTAAGGTCAAACTCCAAAATCACCCGACTATTCACCTTATTCACATTCTGACCACCAGGCCCAGTACTTCGAGTGGCAGAAAACTGAATTTCCGCATCCGGGATAGACGTCGTGGCATTAATGACAATCGGCATGATTTCGTTTTCTCTTCTCTTGTATCGACGGAACTGCTTTAGAGGGAACGGATGAATTCTGACAAAAATCTCTTTCTTCCGTATTACACAGATTCCCCGGGCAGGCTTCACATCACCCACCCTCACACCAGTGTAAACCCAAGAAAACCTATCTCACAATTTTCTCTTCCTTCGCATTTACGTAATAATACTCATAAAACAACAAAAGCAGGAGCGACAGCACTCCTGCTTTTGTTCCAAAAACCCGCCCTATGTAAGAACAACTGCTTACAAGATCAATTAAACAAACCAGCTGAAATTAGTGTTTTTACCTATATCACTTCTTTTTTACTGTATTTCAGCGAGCATGGCCTTAACATGAGATTCTTTGAGTTTCTTTAAGGCCACCACTTCGATTTGGCGAATGCGCTCCCGTGTCACCGACATTGATTGCCCGACTTGCTCAAGAGTCCAAGGCTCATCCCCTCCAATTCCAAATCTTAATCGAACCACTTGTTCTTCTCGAGGATTGAGCACCTGAAAAATTTTCGCCAACCATTGGGCATTGGATTTTCGGGAAACCTCCTCGTCGGGAGCTGAACAGTCCAAGTCTGGAATCAACTCACCCAATTCGGTTTCTCCGTCCACTGATGGCGCATCCAAGGAAATCGGCTCTTGAAAGGCTTCGAGCGTTTCCCTGACTCGCTCGCTACTCATATCAAGCGCCTGGCCAATTTCATCAAATGTGGGCTCTCGGTCATATTGCTGTGCCAACCGTTGCGCCACTTTTGCAATTTTGGTCGACGCCTCGTTGGTATGAACCGGCACCCGAATCGTTCGACTTTGATCCGCGATGGCCCGGGTAATTCCTTGTCGAATCCACCACGTCGCATAGGTGCTAAACTTGAACCCGCGGGTATAATCAAACCGCTCAGCCCCTTTCATGAGACCAATATTGCCCTCCTGAACAAGGTCTAAAAAATTTAGCCCGCGACCGAGATAGCGCTTGGCCACATTGACCACCAGACGAAGATTTCGTTGAATCAGTTCGTCCTTCGGCTCTTCAATCTCAACACGGATGCGTTGAATGCCATGAAATAATTCCCTCGCCTGTTGACTCCATTTTCGTCCGGCAGCCCCCTTTGTGGAAGCGACGGATTCTAAAGTCCTCATACATTCTAGGATTTCATCGATCACCGGAGACGAAAACCCCTTCAACTCCAGAAATTTCTGCAGTTGAAGATGAACCGCCTCAGCTTCCGGACTTTTTGTCAGCTTGTCAGACAACACCAATGCCTGATGGACGAAGGTTCGAAGTTGAGTGGTCCCTTCATAGAGGCGAATCCCCAGTTTCATCTCTTCATCTGCATGAAGCAAAGGACGAGATCGAAACCCTCGGAAATACATAGTTTCTAAATTTACCGACCCAGGTTCCGGCGTTATTTTTTCAAGACCATCCTGTTCCCAACCCTCCTGGGCCTGCTTGGACGAGGTCCGAGACGACCGGGGAGCACGTTTCATCACCCGACGTTTCTTGAGATAGGGTGCATGATTGTTCTGTGCTGGATTCAATGTTGGTATTGCCTGAAGTGTGATCATCGCAACCCCCTTTTCAAGAATGGCCATCGTGTCATGTCCTGTTTCTTCTTACAGGTATAGATGTACCAGCCCCATATGAAAGGGGAATTAAGAGAAGATTAAAACTTTTTAATGGAAGACAAAGTCAAATCAGAGAAAACGTCAGGCAGGTACGGCAGCTAACGGAAGAAACACCGTAAAACACGATCCACCATGAACGGCACTTTTTAGTTCAATGGTTCCATGATGAACTTCAACAATCCACTTGCAAATGGCAAGACCAAGCCCCGTCCCTTTGGCTGCATGGGCCCGTGCGTCGTCAGTTCGGTAAAACCGATCGAAGACACGCGAATGGTTCTCAGGAGCAATGCCAATGCCATGATCTTGAACCATAATTTTGGCTTGACCTCCAACGACAGCTAAGGCCAGCTCAACTGTTTGTCCTTCTTGCGAATATTTCACTGCGTTATCTACCAGATTTAATAAGAGCTCTCGCAACCGCAGATCATCCCCTTCCACCACCACGGGCTCGATCCTTGTCAGCACAGTTTGAACCCGGCGTTCCTTCCCTAGCAAATTGGCCTGTTGGTGGATTTCGCGAAACAAATCGTCGAGTTGCACGGGAAACATTTTCAGCTTAATTTCCCCAAGATCGGCTCGAGAGAGAAATAACAATTCGTCCACTATTCGACTCATGCGATCGATCTCTTCTAAATTACTTTCCAAAACTCCACGGTAATCGTCCGCTTGACGTGGGCGGCGTAAGGCCAGCTCGGTCTCGCCTTTGGTAATAGTCAGCGGCGTTCGCAATTCATGTGAGGCATCGGCACTGAATTGGCGGATTTGCTTAAACGAGACTTCTAAACGCCCAATCATGTCGTTAAAGGTTGAGGCCAATTGCCCAATTTCATCATTAGAATGTGGCGTCAAAATTCGTTGGCTCCAATCACCAGCCGTAATTCGACGCGCCGCTTGAGTAATGGCATGAACAGGACGTAGGGCGCGCCCAGACAGAAACCATCCGCCCAATAAGGACACCAGTAAGGCTAAGGGAGACGCAATATACAACCCCACCAATAATCGTCGTAACATACGATCCGTAGATTGTAAGGACGTGCCCACCCGCAAAATATTCACGAGCTGTTCGCCCTGACGAATGGGCACAGACAGGAGTCGAAGCGACACGCCTTTCTTGAATTGCACTGATTCAAACGTCGACTCTCCCCGCAATGACGCCTGGAAGGCAGTTTGACTCAATGGAATTTCCCGACTTTGAATATTCGATGATTGAATCGTCACCTGCCCTGCGGGGCCAAAAATTTGAAAAAATTTATCGAGCAAGGCCAGCTCGGGGAAATCTTGGGAAAGATCTTCAAAAATGAGGAAGGGACCAAACCGGTGCTCCCCTAACGTCCGGATCGCCACTGCCGCCGCATCATCTAAGGACACGTCAACTTGCTCCCGAAGGGCACGAGACATCACCAGATAAAGAGCGACGGCAAAGAGGAGAAGAATCAGAGCTAACGCGGAGCCATACCAGAGAGTGAGTCGAACCCGAATCGAGGTATTATTCACCCATCTGACCTCATCATATACCCGCTCCCCCGAATGGTTTGAATCAAACTACGTTCACGGCCTTTATCGATTTTATTCCGCAGATAACTAATATACACATCGATCACATTCGTAAAGGTATCAAAATCTAAATCCCAGACATGTTCCGCAATCATCGAACGGGTCAAGACGCGCCCGGCATTTCGCATCAAATATTCCAGGAGCGCGTATTCTTTGGTCGTGAATTCCAAACGTTGATCTCCACGAGTGACCTCCCTCGTAACAGGATTAAGAATCACATCCTCCACCTGTAAGATCCCAGAAGGAGCGCCCCCAGCCCGCCGAAGCAAAGCCCGAGCCCTGGCTAATAATTCTTCAATGGCAAAGGGCTTCGTCAAATAATCATCAGCGCCAGCATC
>JAOUQB010000215.1 GCA_029879555.1 Nitrospirota bacterium
ATCGGAAGGGCAAAGAGCTCGACTTTAATGTTGAACCCCAAAATGGCCACGAGCCATGCGGTCATCGTGGTCCCGATATTCGCCCCATAGATAACCCCTACGGCCTGGAACAATGTGAGAAGTCCGGCATTCACAAAACCGATGGTCGCAACAGTGACGGCACTGGAAGATTGGACAATCGCTGTCAACAGGCAACCGGAGGCAATTCCCTGTGCAGGCGTTTTCGTCCAGCGCCCCAAAAGATTGCGCAACGAATTGCCACCCGCTAGCTTCAATCCATCCGTAATGAATTTCATGGCCAGGAGAAATAAACCTATTCCTCCCGCAAGCTGCCCAAGAATGATTATGGTGTGCATCTGACCCAACAGATGGGAAACGAGAAGACTTCAAAGACTCTACTGGTTAGGAAAAAGAACCACATGAACTCTATGTAATATAATACCCTAAAAGAGATAGTCCCGCTCTCTCCTTCTCACCAGGAATTTCCTTCTTTGCCATCTCAGTTGAAGCGAAGAAACCGCATTCAAACGAATTTTTATTTTTTTCATTTAGACACCCTCAAAGAATAAACCGTCACAAAACCCTCCCTCCTCAACTTAAATTTCTCCAAATTTTTTCACTAGCTATCTGATAAAATCTCATAATGCTATAGCATTTTCATTAGGGAAAAACCTAAAATAGAATGACTAGATCTGCTCTACCGTCCACCTTCTCTTTCAACGTCTATTTATTTTTGATTCTAAATTGTACGCCTGATGTCTTCGTACGAGCCGTTGACCGACAATGAACTGATTGACGCTATCCAACAGGGTGACATCTCGGCTTTTGAAGAACTCTATGACCGTTATGCCAACAAAGTATTAAAGCGTTGTTACTTCATATGCCTTCATGCTGAAACAGCACGGGACTTATTGCAGGAAGTCTGGATCAAGGTATTCCTGCATCTCCATACGTTCAGGAAACAATCGGCGTTTTCTTCCTGGCTGTATCGTCTCACGACCAACCACTGCCTCAACTACATCAAAACGAAAACCCATTTGGAATTGTCGACGGAAGATACGGTTTTCCAAGAAGCTTCGAAGGAGGATTCCACCGCCGGCGTAGACGTTCATCTTCTCCTCCAGAAGCTTTCCGTAGAAGACCGGACCATTTTAGCCATGAAATTTATGGGTGAGTATACCTATGAAGAAATTGCCGTGATTTGCAAAATCGGCGTCAGTGCGACCAAAATGCGGATATCACGATTGATCGTCAAGCTTCGGGAGGAGATTCGCTCATGAACGACGACGAAGAAGAACTCTTTGAACACGTTCTCGATAGCCTGAACATTCCCGAACCCGACCCTGCGACGAAGTCAAAGATCATGAAGGCCGTCTATTTTCTCACCGTGGCCAAGGAAGTGGGCGCATTTCAGGCCTCGATCCCAATAACCTTATTTGACGACTCAGATTGCGAGTGAGAGGAGAAAGACATGGTAGGGGCACAAAACGAGCTATGGGAATGGGGCAAGGTGGTCCTCGTATTTATTCAAATCTTATTTGAAAAAATTGGCGCGTATCTCCCTCAAGTGATTGGTGCCATCGTCATTCTTGGGATTGGCTGGCTCAGCGCCAAAATGTTGCGGGGATTGACGGCAAAGGTTCTGCGGGTCTGTGGAATCGTGGAATTAAGCAAAAAAATAAAATTTCACGATATGCTGCAGAAAGTTGGGGTGACAAAAAGCTTAGACCAGATTATGGGCGGAATGGTGTATTACACCGTCCTCTTAATATTTTTCATATCCGCATCGGAAGTATTGGGCTTTAAACTGGTCCTAGACACTTTAAATAAATTCATTGCCTACCTTCCGCATGTCCTTGGAGCCTTGTTAATTCTCATCATTGCCCTCTACCTAGCCAAGGTGATCAAAGACGGCTTCGCCTCCGCTTCCACCACCCTGAACATTGCCTATGCTAGTGGCCTGAGTTCTGTGTTCGAGATTTTAATCCTGGGATTCGGCATTGTGTTGGCGTTAACTGAGTTAGGGTTAGACATGACCATCTTCACCAACAATATCACAATCATTATTACCGGCATGGTGTTAGCTATGGCCCTATCCATAGGCCTCGGGAGTCGATCCATCATGTCCAATGTCTTAGCGCGCTATTACATTTCCCAACTTTTTCACGTCGGAGAAACGGTGTCCCTCGGAGGCCATAAAGGAACGATCATCAAGATCACTCCCGTATCGGTCATCATTCAAACTGATAATGAAGAACAACTCCACATCCCTAACCAACAAATCATTGAGGAAGGATCCAATAGACCCCAATCCAACATTCACACATAGAACCCATGTTGACCCCACTTCTTGGCCTATCCAACTTTGATTTCGAGATGCGTATCTCAGCACGCGGATGTTCCAAGACGCTCCAGAGAAAAAGGCTTCGGCGAGAATACAGACAATTTTTGCCCTGATTTCTTCATTTCGCCGCCATGCTCCCAGTCGAATAGACCACACACCTCCCCTTAAATCAATATGTTTCAGGGAGATTCCCTTCCACAGGTCTTGCTCATAGAAATCGAGATGTGACGATTTTGTCTTCCCATTTGTCTAAATAAGAGAACACCACAAAACAATCTCAGCTTTACTCGCCAACCGTTTTCTAACAAAGGAATACCGCTTTAAATTTCCCTACGCGGACCGTGAAATTTTTCCGGCAGCTAAGACTTCATCATGAGAGAAAGTTGTGACCTAACCCCGGCAAATCGTCAATTTTGAGCTTTCCCTGGCAGAGAGGATCAAGCACAAAACAAGGAGATCCCCCGATGAAACACCTCATCCGCATGTCCACATGTCTCCTCATCGTCAGCTTTCTTTCTGGCTCAGGCGCCTTAGCGAAAGACGATCAGATTCTGACTCCCTCCGCCACGATTACCATTTCTTCTCGATCAATCGCCGTAGGCATTGGGATCAATTGGGGGACGGGAACGTTAACCTACAAAGGAAAAGACTATTTGTTTGGGTTAAAAGGCTTGAGTGTGATGGACCTTGGTGCGTCCAAAGCCACAGCCAAAGGAGAGGTCTACCACTTAGCCACGGTTGCTGATTTTGCTGGGAAATATGCCGCGTTAGAAGGCGGGTTTGCGTTGGGAAAGGGGGCATCCGATATCACCATGAAAAATACCAAAGGAGTGGTGATCAATCTCACAGCCGCCACGGAAGGGGTCCAATTAATATTAGGGGGAAAAGGGCTCAGTATCACGATGAAAGAAAAGTAAAGGCCTGAATGCGCCACGGGTTAGGCACAGAGAAAAAGGATGAGGTCTGCAGGGCATCCAGCTTCCCGTCAACCAAAATAAATTATACCAAGTCTTATTCTGAGCGGAGTCGGCCAGAAAAACCGAGACCTCGGCCGAGAGAGGCCGACGTCTATCTAACCACAAACTTCCAACAAGCTTAGGACTCTAATTGAATTAATGTTTCTGATTAAAACATCTCAAACTCATTGATCTTCTCCTTCACGACCGTAAACCAATTTGAGAAACAAATAGGGCATGCATTTTCAATGAAAGGTGCCAATCCGATTGAGGGCAGGGTTTAAGAACGAAGGCTTATGGGCTTGTTAGTGCCCACCCATTACCGAAGCACCATGAATACGATGCCCTGCATAAATTTCCAAAGAAAGAAAAAAAGAGGGTACACGTTGATTACCGTCCACACATTACATAATGGAATCTTACAGGCACTAACCGCTGACGAACTTCCTACCACCATCCAAGAGGCTATGTGGATTAATCACCACTCCTTTGGTATTTTTCATCTTGTTAGCGGTCACAACAGCATGTTAAGTAGCTAAAAATTTAGTTTTGAGCTCGCTTACCAGAAAAAGGAGATCGTTTTGAGTATTTTGAACGTCAAAACTCTCGAGAAAGCAACTCTAGCCAATCACGACGAGTTATTCCGGCTCGGCACGGCGCTTTTGTTCATCGTTGGAATTATGCTGTTCACGATCGTACAGGGCAAGGGAGGGACGAATAGCGTGCTGCTTGTGGTTGCCGCCATGGTCGGCGGCTACATGGCAATGAATATCGGAGCGAACGATGTCGCCAACAATGTTGGACCGGCGGTTGGTTCTCACTCCCTCACGTTGGTCGGAGCGATCATTATCGCCGTGATATTCGAAACATCTGGAGCACTGATTGCTGGTGGCGATGTGGTCCGAACCATCAAGGGCAGCATCATTGATCCAACGCTGCTCCCAGACAACGAGACCTTCATATGGTTGATGATCGGCGCACTGCTGGCAGGCGCGCTATGGCTCAATTTCGCAACCGCCATCGGTGCTCCTGTCTCGACGACCCATTCAATCGTCGGTGGTGTGTTGGGGGCAGGCATCGCGGCGGGCGGTTGGGGAATCGCGAACTGGAGCGAGGTTTCTCGGATCGCGGCAAGCTGGGTCATCTCGCCGGTCCTAGGCGGCATGATCGCAGCTGGCTTCCTATACGTGATCAAGCATTCCGTGACCTACAAGCCAAGTGTGCTCACGGCCGCCCGTCGGGTTGTCCCGCACCTTATCGGGCTCATGGCATGGGCTTTCGTCACCTACCTCATGCTGAAGGGAATGAAGAAGATTATTCATGTCAGCTTCCTGACAGCCATGCTGACCGGAGGCATCGCTGCCGTCCTCATTGGCTATTTTCTGGTGAAACCGTACGTGAATCGAATGGCGCAACGGCTGTCAGATACCAAGCAAAGCGTCAATAAACTCTTTACGATCCCGTTGATTTTCGCGGCGGCGCTGTTGAGCTTCGCGCATGGGGCCAACGACGTCGCCAACGCAGTTAGTCCGCTCGCCGGCATCCATGATGCGATCATCAGTGGCGGATTACATTCGAAGGCACCAATTCCCATGTGGGTGATGTTGGTCGGGGCGATCGGAATTGCTTTGGGTTTGGCTCTCTACGGTCCCAAGTTGATTAATACGGTCGGCTCTCAGATTACCGAGCTAGACCAGACACGAGCTTTCTGCATCGCCATGGCGGCGGCCATCACCGTGATTATCGCGTCGCAGCTCGGGCTGCCGGTCAGTTCAACCCACATCGCCGTCG
>JAOUQB010000216.1 GCA_029879555.1 Nitrospirota bacterium
TAAATAACGCAAGGTGTTCATCCCGTTGGGGTTGCATGTCTTTAAATTTCCGGACCCGCTTAAAGATCGCCCACAGTTCCTTGTTGTGGGTCACCGCTAGATCGTAGGCCGCAGTAGCCCGTTTGGCCTCATCCACACAACACAGTGAATCGTCGAAGGCATGAAATTGATTGTGTAGGTCGTCTAGGGCCTGATCATATCCGCTTCCACCTTTGGAGGCGTCCGCACTGGCTTCCATCATTGTGGTGAGATTAATAACCGTTTCCACACTCGTAGCGCCTTTCGCCTTTGCGGCAAAATCATCCGCACGAGGATAGAAGATATAACTACATCCACTGATCCCACTAATGAAAAAGATAGTTGCGACAAGCAGGACAATTTTCTGCATGCGTTCCTCCATGGTTAGGGTAAAGGTCTACGCCAGTGTCTAGTCTGGCGTCTACGAATCATGGGTTTGTTCCGTGTTGATTTTCAATAGTAGCGTATCAAAAAAGATTAGACTAGACACCCTCTTCCTCTTGGCCACAAGATTGACATCCCTTTTCTTCAAGATGCCATCAACCCAGTCACCGTCATTGAACGTGAGCAGTCGGTGGGAAAATAATGGCAGACAGGGCATCGTGATCGCTGAGGAGGCTTTTTAATGGAAGAGGTTTGGGATCGCTAATTCGCAAATTTCTAGTCACAATCAAATCGGGACCGTTTTGAAAAACGAGAGTTAATCCATTCTCTTCAAGAAACTCTCCTAAGATCTTCTGATCTTGTTTCTCCAAATCAGGTCGAAGATTGGCATCCATGCCAATTAGTAGGGAAGCATCGGCAGGGACCAATCGTTTCAAAGCCATCGTCATCTGCCGAAACTGTTGGGCTCGAGCGGCTATACTGTCTTGCCCCCGTCCGGCATCCATATGACTATTCAGCGCCCAAAAGGATGAAAATTGTACAAGCTGAAACCCTTTGGAAAAAAAATCATCAGCTTTATTCAAGGCTGTGTTCCAACCTGCGAAGGCCTCATACGGTTCGACATAGACCGACTCAGGCTCCTCCCGAGCCAACATCAACAAACCCGGGCTTAAACAGATCTCGCACATCCATCGAAGTGGCCACCAATCGCCCCCGCCCCCTTCGGCAAACAAGGGGTGGTCAGCCCAAACATGACCGGTATACCGCGCTAGTTGTGCCGGACGCACAAAGGCCTCCTGGAAAAGGACAAGGTCATATCGAGAGGCTAGATCGCCAATACACGCGACGTCATCTTCAGTATGGGCATCGGATGAAAAAAGCGAATCAGGAAGCAGCCGGTCATGAATGTTCCAAACCAGCACACGCAGCCCCATATGCTCATTGGAATGAGGAACATCGCTTTCAAGAATTCCCCCCTGCCGTTGCCAATCGGTACTACACGTCGCGGTCAATGCCGACTTCGTCTCAAACTTCCCAACGCAAGCACTGAGTTGAGCGAGCATTATCAGGGCTGCTACGATCATACTGCCTGCGCGGCATCTCTTCCTCAGATTGAGCATTCGCCTTTTCTTGGGGTTACAGGTCTCAGGAGATTACGCTAGGGCTGAATAATGACATCGACATAGGATGACAGGCTGTCAGCACCTTTGATGTCCGTCACCCGAAGCGTGAATCGGAAGGTTCGTTCTTCAGACACAAACGGGGCTAGGAATTTGGCTTGGGCGGAGTACGGATCCAGCAACGGAATTTTGCTCCCTCGCACTTGCGACCAGTGATACTGGAGTGACCCGCCATCAGGATCGTAGCTTCCCAAACCGCTTAAGGTAACTCGGGCTCCTGCTAAGACCGATTGTGTGCTTCCAGCATCGGACACGGGTAGTTGATTTGGCTCATCGTTAATTTCAACGAGGACATCAAGGGTTGCTACTTGATCTCGATTTTTCACCGTGAGCACCGTGGCTCCATTTCCCGCCAGACGAAGGACCCCATCTTGGTTGACGGTGATCACCGATTCGTCTGCCGAGAGGTAGGTGGTTCCCGCGTTATGCCAACGAATAGCACGCATGACGCCGTCGGAGAATTCCCCCATCACTGGCAATTCAAAAATCGTTCCCAAGGACTCTAACTGGTCATACACCCGTACGCCTCCAGCTCGTCCAAATCGGAGTGGTTTATTCGTTTGAAAATCAATGGCCAAAAGCTGTGCCTTCGGTTCGATCTGGATCAAGACTTCATCAAAAATCGCTTGGAGAGCCACTTTGGACTGCCGCCCTCCCTGTTCAGCCACCGCGAGTAGGCGATACCTTCCTATCGCTTCTTCTGGAATAAGAAGCGGCCCGCCAAAAGGAGGTGAATGTTTAGCCGTCGAGACCAACGCCAATTTTTCCTCGACCAATGCTTTCAGCATGTCTTCATTTTCTCGATACCAAAAATAGTTCACCTTCGTGACCCCGGGGAGGTCTCCCAACTCTAAGGCGACGGAGATGTGTTCTCCAGCTTGGTGAACGCTGGCAGCTTTCGGTTCACTGATTGAAAACGGCCAGGCTGACGGCAATCCAACCAGGAATGTTAGGCAGATGACGAATCGAAGAATTTTGAGGGAGAAACAGGGAGGATTCATATGTGTATCTCAAAAAGAAATTGAATCAAGTCCTGCCATCATACCATTCTTTTCCTGGGCATTGTGCACAAAGACGTTCCCATCCTTTTTGAGATCCTCCCCAACCTTTCGTTCACTCTTGAAGGAAACCGACACTACCCCCCATTGAACCTGATGGACCAACCGAATCGGTTATGTTGATTGCATTTCATTATCCCCCCTGTTTCCTTTTATAAGGAGGTCTCATGATGTCAGCTATGGAAATTGGGAAAGAACTCGTGACTTTGTGCAAGCAAGGCAAAAACCAGGAAGCCATCGACAAGTTGTACAGTCCCAACATTGTGAGTGTTGAAGCCATGGCCATGCCAAATATGGACCAGACTCAAACCGGAATTGAGGCGATTAAAGGTAAGAACAAGCGGTGGGTCGATAACCATCAAATGCATGGCGGCGAGGTTAATGGGCCGTATCCCAACGGCAACCAGTTTATTGTCCAATTCAAATATGATGTCACGCCTAAACATACGGGAAAACGCATGACAATGGATGAAATGGGACTGTACACGGTAGAAAATGGAAAAATTACGAAAGAAGAGTTTTTCTTCGCGATGAGCGATTGTAGCTAAAGGACAAAATATCGATACGGGCTGACAACAATAATGCTCGCATCAAATGTCTGCATAGCAATGGCATGAGCGATACACTCGGCACTCCAATCGATATTTTTCAACGTCTAACGCGGATCCTGTGGAATACCATGCCGAGAGATTCCCCATTTGCGCCTTCACAGATGGTATTTCGTGACATCTCTCTTTATGATGACCAACGGGATTAATGAAATGGGAGATGACAACAGACGCCCTCGTCGAGTTGAATATCCATCTGACCCTGATCGATTGGGAAATTTAAGACAAACAGGATAGAAACCAAAATCATTAATCCCAGCCCATGGGTTCGTATCCACGTTCCTTTAAGCATCGATTAACAAAGTTTCGATAGGCCGGGCTCGGCTCAGAGCGACTCGCCCCAAACAACCCTTGCAAAAATCCCTGCGTGGCGCCAACGGCGGCACCAATGGCCGCTCCAATCCCAACATTGCCTGCAATTGCGCCGCCAACGGCTCCACCTGCAGCACCAATGGCCCCTCCTGCCACGGTTCGAGTTGCGACCTTTTCACCGGCGTTTGACTTGGAGACATAGTCCTCAGCCAACTCTTCGCAGGCAGCCACATCCTCCTCGGCGAGGTCCTTCCCCACCTCCTGCAAATGCGCATTTGGATACAGAACAGGCTGAGGCCCCGCACAGCCTACAATCAAGCCAAAAATGAGCATCAAACATAATGATAAAATGCGAGTTCTTTTCTTCATTTCTTTCTATCTGAAAACACGTGGGAACCATCATCACCTTACGTTCTCATTATACCCCGGCCATACGAAACGGAACCACTTGGCATCAATATCATGTGCAAGGGTCAGGATCTTCATGGGCAAAATCATTGGCATTCATTGAGCAGCACTTAAGGCTCCCGTAAAATTTTCGACAAATACCATCGAACACATGCTAAGACCTTGATGCGTTGCATACCGGTTCGAACTGCCCAATTGCACGGTTAACTGCCTCTAAGAGTTTTGGGAAATCATACGGTTTAGAGATAAGAGTCCATGTCCCAGTTTTGCTTGCTTCAATCGACCTGCCTTCCATTGATTGGCTCGTCATGATAATAACCGGAATGCGAGAAAATAATGAGAATTTCGCCATAGTATCAATAAGTTGGAAGCCATTCATCTTGGGCATATTCATATCGGTCAACACCAGATCCATTGGTGTCATGGCAAGCTGTTCAAGTGCGCCCATTCCATCTTCTGCTTCTTCGCAGGCATACCCACAGCTCTCAAGTATGGTGCGCAAAATCAACCGGTGGTCTGCTTCATCATCGACAATGAGTAAGCGCTTCATCATTCTTTCCTCAACAGTGTTGGTTAGATTCTCGATAGCCGATAACCTTAGATAATTCAAAGTCCATGCCAGAGACGTTCCTTGGAGATATTTCACTTGGTTTTCACTGCTCATTACCACTATCCGCATTACAGGAACGGAAAAATTCCATCTTTCGGCTCCTTCCGTCTCACATAATGGAACACCAAAGTGTTCCGAAACTGTTTCAAAAATTTTGGGAAATTGAAAAAGACGCACTGCGGAATAGCAACATATCTAAAAGTGCGGGGAGGAAGTGGGCAGGGATTTCGCGGAAGGACTCAAAACCCCATTAGCTTTTTAATCTTACTTTCAAGCCTCGGCTACTCATCAGGCCTTATTCGGAAAGAAATAATAGCAGGAAGCTTAACACGAGAATATTTCGTCTATATCCCCCAAGCTATCGACTTGATCTGGCTCTTCCCATAGCCTTCGTGTTTCATGAGGGAAGTGGCAATGTCGAGCAGATTGCCACATTCTCAGGTTTCAACAAGATATCCGAGGAGAATAGTTTTCTGGTTATTTCTT
>JAOUQB010000217.1 GCA_029879555.1 Nitrospirota bacterium
ATTCCCTGGTACACAATAGATTTTCGAGACGCGCGGCGATTGTGCGAGTTTCCACACGAGCGCATGTTCACGCCCACCATTACCAATGACCAGAAGTTTCATAATTGTTAAAAAAATATAGGAAGGGGCAAAGAGAAGATAATTGGAAACGAGGCCTTTGTTGTTAGTCCCTTAACTATTCAAAGAGCTTTTACCCTCACCCCCAACCCTCTCCCTAAAAGGGCGAGGGAGTTCTGAATCCTGATTATTGGTGTCATCCTTAATGCCGGAAGTGACGCATGCCCGTCAGAATCATCGCCACCTGTTGTTCATCCACAGCTTGAATGATCTCCTTATCCCGAATGGAGCCGCCTGGTTGAATCACGGCGGTAATACCGGCGCTCACGGCAGCATCGATCCCATCACGAAACGGAAAGAAGGCATCGGAGGCCATCACACAACCTTTAATGGGTAAATTGGCTTTCATGGTGGCCAACTTGACTGAATCGACCCGGCTCATTTGCCCCGCGCCAATACCTATCGTTTGCTGGGACGTGGCAAACACAATCGCATTGGATTTCACATGCTTGCATACTTTCCACGCAAAATCGCAGGCTTGGTATTCTTCATTCGTGGGTTGGCGTTGGGAGGGAATGGTCAACTCACCCAGTTCTCGCAACGATCCTAAATCCCGATCTTGCACCAACATCCCACCCACAATCTTTTTCATATCCAGAGAATCGCGTTTCGTGGTTTCCAACGACCCCACGGCAAGCAGGCGGAGATCTTTTTTGCGTTGCAATTCAGTTAAGGCTTCGTCGCTAAAGGACGGGGCAATTAATACTTCGACAAACGTGGACGTGACTTCTTTGGCCATCGCCAGATCCACAGGCTGGTTACAGGCAATGACTCCCCCAAAAGCCGACACTGGATCGGTTTCCCGCGCCCGCACATAGGCTCCTACCGGCGTCTCACCCAACGCGACTCCGCACGGATTATTGTGCTTGACGATAACCACCGCCGTCTCATCAAATTCCTTGACTAATTCTAACGCCGAATTGGCATCCAGATAATTGTTATAGGACATGGCTTTGCCATGGAGTTGTTTCGCCTGGCAAACGGAGGCTTCCTTTGCATGACGATCTTGGTAGACCGCCCCGGCTTGATGCGGATTTTCACCATACCGCAAGTCATCCACTTTTTCGTATGTGAGCGTCAACAACGCCGGGAACGTTTTTTCCGTGGACTCGGCCAGTTGGGCATTCAGGTAATTGGCAATCAGACTGTCATACCGCGCGGTGTGAAAAAACACTTTTTTCGCGAGCTCGCGCCTTAGACTCAACGACACCGTCCCCGCCTGCAAGGCTTCTAGCACTCGAGCATAATCTTGAGGATCCACGACGACTAATACGTCTTCATGGTTTTTCGCCGCCGAACGCAACATCGACGGCCCCCCAATATCAATATTTTCAATAGCTTCTTCAAACGTACAGCCGGGCTTCGCAATCGTCGACTCAAAGGGATACAAATTCACCACCACCACATCGATGGGCGCGATCCCTTGCTCTTTCATTTGTTGCATATGCGATTCGACGGAACGCCGTCCTAGCAGCCCGCCATGAATCTTCGGATGCAACGTCTTCACACGCCCATTCATAATTTCCGGAAACCCCGTATATTGGGCCACTTCAGTCACGGTGACCCCCATATCTTGCAACATTTTGGCCGTTCCACCGGTTGAGAGAATGTCTGCCCCAAGACCGACGAGTCCTTTGGCCATGCCTTCAATTCCAGTCTTATCCGAGACGCTGATCAGCGCTTTCCCCAACTGTGCCATGATTTCCCCTATCGCTGTGACGTGAAAAAAGTGATGAAAAACAGGACCTGCAGCTTACCAAACGACTCTCTGAACTTCAACGAATTGTCCCCCGCCACAGCAGAGAGTTCTGGAATTGTTCGTCTCCTTTTTATTGACGTCCAAGCACTCTAATGTCTGCTTTGTCCCTGACGTTATGAACCAAGGGAAACCCTTAATGAGACACCACATCTTTCCAGAAAATCATTATTTTTCAATCAAAAATAATTCTGATCCCCACCATAAAGGGTCTCTCGAATTGGACCGAATAGTATACATATACTCGGATGACTCATCTTGAAAGCATGTAGTTGTTGTAGGCAGTTATTGCCGCCTGAGTGTCTCTTTCTCCCAAGGAGAAGAGTCCAAGGCTCTGGCGACAGGGGCGTAAGACGCCCGGTGCGCCCTCATGTCGGGAAGGGAACCTCTAGGCTAAGCCAAACGGACACACCTTTCTGTTTTTCATCACAGTCATTTCACCCATTATGGCCCTAATTGTGCGCGCAACCGCATAAGAAAGTTGCTTCGTTTGTATGGACGCTCTTTTTCTTTTTCTGGCCCTTTTGGTGATGATCACCATCGGCGGACTCTTTCTCATTTTAAGTCACAGTCCCGCACCACAACACGCCTCTGCAAAAAAAATTGACGGGACGGATTTCCTCCCCTCTCAAATGTATATGGGGGGCGATGGCCTTGGCGGCTTAGCGGTCAATGAACGTACTCGCCAAATTTGCCTCTTGAAATCATCAACCTCACCACCAGAATTGTTCCCTATCAATGATTTAGTCGGCTCGTATTTAGTCAAAAATGGGGAGATAATCGGAGAAGGAAAACGCAACCATCCCAAAGAGACCGTGATCTTCCTCCAAGGGCTTCACCGACAAAAAGAATCACTCATTACTAACTTACATATGGAAGCTTCCTCTGAAGGCAGGCAACGGATTGACCTGCTCGTGATGGTCCGAGACTTGAACGACCCCATTCTCGTCGTCAACTTTCTCGACATGGAAACCAAAGAAGGCGGGATTCTTTTCGAAAAAGCCTTAAGCACCGCCACCCATTGGCACTATGTTCTGGATGGCCTCATTCTTGAAGCGGATCACCTGACCAAAACCCCATCCGAAGCCACGCAAGGAAAACAATTGGCCGAAGCAAGGCCCTGATCGTTGGCCCAGCGCCAACCTCTTTTCTCCACCCTGTTTGTTCAGTTCAAGGGACTCAAAACCCCATTCCGACGGCCCGTCCCACGTTCATCTCGTTGCTCGCAGCGCATCGACCTCCAACGCCGCTTGTTTCCCCATTTCTTAGACCCGCCAAACGGGGAATAGCCTTGATCGACTCCATCCTGTTTTCTGCATTCCAGAGGCGTTCTGACATCTTCAATATCCGCATCCATTTGCCCTCTCTGGAATACCCAACAACCATGACACAAACCACAGGATTCAAGCTCGCCAAATACATTGGGCTCAGTCTTGGACTCGTCGCCTCCTATGCTCTGACGTCCGGATGGAATCAACCCCCCGCCAAAGATATTTTCCAAGAAATTGAGGCAAGAAACCTCTCACAAGTTCGTGAACTGATCGCCCAAGGAGCGGCCATCAATCAACGAACCGCGCAAGGGGCCACGCCCCTCCACTATGCCGCCCGCTTGGGACAAATTCCGCTGACCCAACTGTTGCTGGAAGAAGGCGCTGATGTGCATGCCACCTACCAATCAACATGGACCCCCTTACACCTGGCGGCCAAGGGAGGACATGTGGATGTCGCTGAACTCTTACTCAAATATGGGGCACAGGTGAATGAAGCCGCACAGACCACCGCTCCCCTCCACATTGCCGTACAAGAAGGCCATCAACGGATGGTCGCCTTTTTATTAGCCCACGGCGCAACCGTGGGCACTCCCTTCCAAGAAGGATGGACCGCCCTCCACGTGGCCGCGCAATCTGGAGACGCTGACCTGACTCGATTACTGCTGAATGCCGGCGCCCCTATCGACGCCACCAATGCTATCGGCATGACCCCTCTTCATTCAGCAGCTTTGTCAGGTCATGTTGGATTGACCGAATACCTTCTTGCTCGCGGAGCCACGTGCTCCATCCCGAAACGGTCCATCCAGAATGTCCAAATGAACACCATCAAAACTGTCGTCGCTGCCCTTCAAGAAATTCTTCAACATTGCCCCATGGTGCAAACCTCTTAAGGCAGAATAAGAACAGTTGTTTCCTCGTGCCCACCACAATTTCCCTCCTGCAACATCACCGCCCACCCGCGTTCATTGGATGAATTTCTTCAATCCTTGTAAGATCAGCTAGCTCCCTCTCAAACAAAACGACTGCTCTACTGTTTTTGAGGAAAAATTTGGGGTTCTCACCAACCAACAACAGCCCTTTTTTATGCCTTGGCTCTACTTTGCCCTGCTTGCAGCCCTAAGCGAATCACTGAAGGATCTGTGTAGCAAACACGGGCTCCGTGCCGTTTCGCCCCAGCTTGCCGCGTTAGGGGCCTCCGCCACACCCATTCCATTCCTACTCGCCATTCTGCTGTTGACCGATTCCGTGCCCACACTTGGTCCGCACTATCTTCTCGCACTCTTGCTGGGAGGAATATTGAACGTGCTGGCTCTCTTTCAGTTCATGCGTGCCCTACAAGCCTCGGATCTGTCGCTCGCCATTCCCTTCGTCTCGTTCACGCCAATCTTTTTACTCATCACGTCGCCCTTGCTCGTAGACGAGCTGCCGACTGGACAAGACGTGGCGGGTATTCTCTGTATCGTGGCTGGAGCCTACTCCCTGCAGGCTCAGTCGACCCATCAAGGATGGCTCGCCCCATTTCAGGCCATGATTTCTCAGCCTGGACCAAGACGCATGTTATCTGTAGCTCTGATTTACAGTTTGTCATCCAACTTCGATAAAATCGGAGTTCAAAATTCTTCTCCACTCTTTTGGAGTCTTTCGATCACCACGGTGATGACGATGGGATTTATTTTCCTGTTTCGTCTGATGGCTCGGCCAACGATTACTGCTCCCTTCACTCCAATTCTAGGAATCCTCCTCGCCATCGGACTCTTTCAGACCCTCGGCCTCTATTTTCATAATACCGCGCTCAGCGTAGGGGCAGTCCCCTCCGTCATTGCCATAAAACGAACCAGCATCTTATTCGCCGTTCTCTGGGGCATGATCTTTTTAAAAGAACCTCAAGGGAAAGAGCGTCTAGCTGGCGCAGCCTTGA
>JAOUQB010000218.1 GCA_029879555.1 Nitrospirota bacterium
TTCAAGTAGGCATTGCTCCTGATAGAATTTTTCCAGTTTTCCATTAACAATCTTTTCCCAGGACGCTTCGGGTTTGCCAGATTCTTTGACTTGAGCCAAATAGATATTCTTTTCCCGTTGAATCAAGTCCTCGGGAATATCTTCTCGTTTGACGAAAGCTGGTTGAGATGCGGCAATTTGTAGGGCAACCTCTTTGACGAAGGCTTGGAATTCCTCGTTCCGGGCGACGAAGTCCGTTTCGCAATTGACTTCTAGCAGGACGCCAATTTTTGACCCGGCGTGGATATAAGAAGAGATAAGGCCTTCTTTGGTTTCCCGCCCGGCTTTCTTTTGGGCGGAGGCCAACCCTTTTTGGCGTAACAGGTCAATGGCTTTTTCAATGTCACTTCCCGTATCTTGCAAGGCTTTTTGACAATCAAGAATGCCTGCCCCAGTTTTTCCTCGCAATTCTTTCACCAGGGCGCTCAAACTAGACATACGCGTACTCTCCTACTCAAGTAATGTGGATTGATGAACAAACAATGACCTCGCAACCCCCTATACGGGTTGGATGTTTTCAGAGGCCATAACCTCTTCCGGTCCTGATCCGAGTGTTTCAGAAAGAACGCTTTCTCCGTTGGATGACGCATCTTGGCGTTTCCGGCGTAACTCGGTCCCTTCAATGCAGGCATCTGCGATTTGCGCGGTGAACAGTTTGAGTGATCGGATCGCATCGTCATTGCCAGGGATGGGGAAATCGACGCCTTCTGGGTCGCAATTGGTATCAACAAGGGCAATGACCGGGATGCCTAAGCGATTCGCCTCTTTGACTGTAATATGTTGGATTCGTGTGTCCAAAATGTAAATGCAGCCTGGGATATCCTTCATGTTTTTGATGCCACTCAGATATTTTTCTAATTTGGCTTGCTCTTTTTTCATTTTGACAATTTCTTTTTTCTTGTGCCGCTCGTAGGTTCCGTCTGTTTCGGCGGCTTCCAGCTTTTTGAGCTGGGTAATACTCTTGCGTAGCGTTTGGAAATTGGTGAGCATACCACCTAGCCATCGTTGGTTGACGAAATGCATTCCGCAACGATTGGCTTCTTCTTCGACAATACTCATGGCTTGCCGTTTGGTCCCAACAAATAAGACTGATTCACCTCGAGCGACTGAGTCTCGCGTAAATTCGTAGGCCTTTTGAAAGCATTGCATCGTGATTTGCAAATCAATGATATAAATGCCGTTCTTCTCACCAAAAATATAGCGCTTCATCTTTGGGTTCCATCGATTGGTTTGATGCCCAAAGTGAACTCCAGCTTCCAATAACGATTTAATCGTGACCATAGCGGATCTTCCCACCCCCTTCCAGGAAAATATAGATTAACACCAGCCTATTGTCTTTACTGAAATTTTTTCGAGTGCGTGTTGGTTCAAATGGGACCGGCAGGAGACAATGCGGCAAGTTTGTCTAGACAGGCAGGTTATTCCAAGTGAAGAGTCATTCATGAAATCTACGTAAATTAATAGGATGCACCTAAACCGAGCAACCTTACCATAGTGAGAAAAACCAATTCAAGTCTTTGCTTGTTCTCATTCTTTTGTAAGGAGGTCGCCTTTGAGGATTTATGTAATTTTCGCCCCCGAAAAGTCAGGGCATTTCAAGATCTCCGACCTTTTGACTCTATGAGACCTCATGGCTATAGTCAATGCCGTTTTCCTCTTTTTCTTGTCATAAAGGAGTGTGGATATGGTTGAAATTCCTTTGAAACTTTACGTGCAGGGTTTGTTGAAAGAAGCGAAGTCTGTGGCTCGTCCCATGGCCTGCCTATCTCCTCAAAAGAAACATCAAGCCTTGCAGGCGATGGCTGACGCTTTAGTGGCCCAAACGGCCGATATTCTCGAGGCCAATGAACGGGATGTCGAAGAGATTTCGAAGGAAGGGGATAAGCAAGTCCATCGGCAGGAAGTCGAGCGAATTCGCATTGATGAAGATGACGTCCAAGCCATGGTTGAGCTTCTACTAGATTTTCTGGCCTATCCGGATCCCATTGGAGAAATGAGCCAAGCTTGGATGACGCCAGATGGGATGCATGTGCATACGGTACGTGCGCCTATTGGTGTGTTGGGCGTGATCTCAGATATGGGGCCATTCATGACCGTTCAATCCATGGGGATGTGCTTGAAAACAAACAATGTCTGTGTCTATCGAGGTGGGCCGGAGTGGTTGCAAACCAACGTAGCCTTGTTTCGTTGCCTCAAGGAAGTCGCAGTAAAACAGGGCGTACCGGAAGGAGCCCTCATGTTTATCGACCGAGCGGCTCCTGAGGCAGCTTTGGAAGTGGCTCGGCAGGTTCAGTATGTTCAGGCAGTGATTCCTCGGGGCCGGGCGAGTTTGCGAAATGGGATTCTTGAACATGCTCGGGTACCCGTGATTGGTTTTGACGGTGGGTTGTGCCATGTCTATGTTGATCAGCATGCTGATATTCCGCTTGCCCAGACGATTGTCGTTAATGCCAAGGTTCAGGCTCCTACGGCGGCCAATGCGATGGATACGGTTCTTGTGCATCGGGATGTCTCTCGGCATCTTTTGCCTGGGTTAACCCGACGACTTCTTCAGGAATATCGTGTTGTCTTAAATGGATGCCCTAAAACAGTCTCGATGCTAGGTGTATTAGAGATGACTGGTCATTTAGGGATAAAAGATGCCGTGGAAGCGGATTGGGACAAAAAATATCAATCATTGGCTATGAATATAAAAGTGGTGAAAGACCGCCAGGAAGCTTTAGATCACATTGCCAAATATGCTCCAGGGCATACTGATACGATTGTGACCCGAGACTATGATTTTGCGATGCAGTTTGCACGGGAGGTAGATTCAAGTGCGGTTCTAATCAATGCGTCCACGCGTCTCAACGGGGGCGAGCAATTTGGGTTGGGGCCTGAGCTTGGGACGAATAGTCGACGCCTTCATGCGCGTGGGCCTCTGACGCTGTCGAAGCTTACGATTGAAAAGTATCTAGTCCTTGGAACCGGGCAACTTCAGCATCCTCATCCTATTCCCTCGGCCTACGAAGATGCGATGATGTTGTCTTCAAAATTCTAATTTTTATTTATTGGTCCATCAACATCGACTGTATTGAGCAAAAATGTGATGGCAGATGGGGGGGAGACCCGTCAAACTTTGGATGAGTCACTCATCCTGTATTTGCGATCATGGGGGTTGAAGGATTTTTTTGATGAAGCCTCCTACTATGAATGGCAACGTACCACCCTGTCGTCTCAAGACTTGCAGGCGTTGCAATTGTTGGTTGAGCGACGCCAGGGTGGTGAAAATGAAGAAGCAGATATTCAATTTTATGATTTGTTAGCCAAGCCGCCACTTCTCCCTGTCCTTTATTCTCAACGCTTCGACTATTTTCTGAAAATTGGTGCCCTTCTTTCTCCGCGACTGTCGTCGGCAGAGCAGGTACTGGATTTTGGATGCGGGGTAGGAATTCTTACCTGCTTCTTTGCTCAGCAACATCCTGGCGTGCAATTTCTCGGGCTTGATCGATCAGCTCGGTCAATTGAAATGGCGCAAGCTGAAGCAAGGAAAAGGCTTCTTCCGAATGTGGAATTCCGTGTGACTCGGGGTTCTATCCTCCCATCTGATGGCCTCTACGATTGTATTCTTTCAACCCAAGCCTTATTACAATCCGAACAAGAGCCGGGTTTGCCCAGTGTCAAATGGCAGACGTTTGAGAGGGACAAGGATTCTGGTCGCCAAGAGAAACTTGAAGACCGGACAGGGCTCAATATACGTTTGGATGCGATTCTTCATGCGCTTTCGCCTGGCGGGCGATTGATCTGTTTTGAAAAGACGTGGAATCTTGGTCGGCGAATATTTTTCCAACGAGCCCTGAGTAGGCGAGGGCTTTCCCTTGTTGTAGATCCCGCACCCTGTTCGTACCGTGAATTAGGTGAATGGCGAATTGACGGTCCGCTCTATGAGGCCTCTCGTGATGAGGCGGCTGGGTCATCTGTGTGGAATGAAGCCCCCTATCAGAACGAGGGTGAAACCCTCTATCGATGCGTTGGAACCAGGGCGAGACGAATGGGTGAAGAATTGGGTACGAGCCAGCCTCAGGAGACTGTTCGTGGATACCATGCGATCTACGGATCATGGTATTTCCGGGTTGGTGTGTGGGAGGAGGCACTAGCCTGGGGATGGATTGAAACGGATTCAGGTTTCAGCGGATTAGTGCTCGCGAGTCACGGGGAGAGACTGATCATTGTTCAGTTACTGGAGAACGTTCGAAATCTGCAAGAGTCAGAATTCGAGGAATTCCTGAACAACGGTTGGGGGCAATATGTACAAGACTCCCCTCATGACTTCATGCCAGGCTATGAAAATCATGTGCCTTCCACGCAGGGTATGTATGAGGCCCTTCCACAGAAAATTATTCAGCAGGAGGCCACTTTTTCGGATGGGCACGGAAAAGAAATGCATATTGAGGTTGGAGTTACCAAAACTTTGCACTACCTCTATTGGGCCAATACCTACGATCAACGCCAATTGGTTCTTATGGATGCAACTGGGAAGGAGATGCTACACGAATATTATCAAGAATCTCTTGAGTCGGCTCAAGGGTATGCCTAGGTGCTTCTGCCACTTTTCTCACCCACAGAAATTCTATAAGTCCTCGGAAACAAGGAGTTGAAATAATCGACGCTGTGATTGAGCATAGCAAGCGATGGCGTCATAGGCTTCTTGTTTGAGCCCCGGAGAAAGCTCTATCCAATTCGAGGGAAGCCCGATAGTTAACATTTGGCCATTATCGTAAATGTTGGTAACTGTTCCCTTTTGGAGCTGAGCCAAGAGTAGGTCGCCCTCAGAATCTCCCTGACAGGCTGGTTTTTGAGAGGCCGTAACCGTGGAAGGTTGTTGCGGATACTTAATGGAGACGGTTCCTGCCCAGAGAAACAAGCCCAAGATTGAAAATATGACAAATCGCATGTGCTTCCTCCCCTAAAAAGAGAAGGGTGGAGGAAGCCACGGAAGACCGTAAATACCTCAAATGGATTGCAAAAAAAACATT
>JAOUQB010000219.1 GCA_029879555.1 Nitrospirota bacterium
GTGACCCCAGATACCTCGATGCATATGCTCTCACAGCAGGAAGTGGAAAAACTGCGTGAGACCAGCGAAGGTGGATTGCATGAACTGTTTAGAAGTTGTGCCTTGGCCGTTCTGACGAGTGGGAATGATACGGATGACACAAAAGCCTTTTTTGCCCGGTACATTGATTTTGATATTACGTTAGTTCAGAGGGACCGGGGAGTGAAGCTTGAATTGACCAATGCCCCCGCCAGTGCCTTCGTCGATGGAGAACTCATTCAAGGAATCAAAGAGCATCTCTTCTCAGTATTGCGAGACATTATCTATGTGCATAACGAAATTCAGCACAATCCGAAATTTGTGCTGACCACATCGACCGGGATCACCAATGCTGTCTTTCATATTTTACGCAATGCTGAAATCATTCACTCGGTCGAGGATCCCCACTTGGTTGTCTGCTGGGGCGGGCATTCCATTGGCGAAGAGGAATATCGCTACACCAAGGAAGTGGGCCATCAATTAGGCTTGCGTGGCATGGATATTTGTACGGGTTGTGGGCCGGGTGCGATGAAAGGGCCGATGAAGGGGGCGGCTCTGGCGCATGCGAAGCAACGGATAAAAAATGGGCGATATGTGGGTGTGACTGAGCCGGGTATTATTGTGGCGGAAGCGCCGAATCCCATTGTGAATGAACTGGTGATTCTCCCCGACATTGAAAAACGTCTTGAAGCGTTCCTTCGTCTCGGGCATGGGTTTTTCGTGTTTCCTGGTGGGGCAGGGACGTTGGAAGAAATCCTGTATTTGCTCGGGGTCCTGCTTCATCCGGACAATCAAGAGGTCCCGTTCCCGCTCATTTTTACCGGACCCCATGGGAGTGCACCGTATTTTGAAGCGGTAGATACATTTATCAGGCAAACACTGGGGTCTCACGCGGCAGAACACTACCGTATTATTATTGACGATCCTCATCGTGCGGCTTCTGAAATGACAAAAAGCATACAAGAGGTTCGTGAGTTTCGAAAAGAGACGCGTGATGCTTTTTACTTCAATTGGCACCTCACCATTAATGATGAATTTCAACAACCCTTTGAGCCAACGCATGAGTCAATGGCGCAGTTGAACCTCCATGCCGATCAACCCATCCATGTGTTGGCCGCGAATTTGCGCCGAGCTTTTTCAGGAATCGTGGCCGGACATGTCAAGCCCAATGCGCTCAACGCTATTGAGCAATATGGGCCATTCAAAATTCATGGAGATTCGACCATCATGAATTTAATGGAAGAACTTCTGCGATCGTTTATTAAACAGCACCGCATGAAAATCGACCAAGAAAACTTCACGCCCTGCTACGAAATTATCACCTAGCCGCTTTGTTTACACGTTGCGTAGTCGCTAACCTTTCTTATTCTCATCCTGCCCAACACCACCAGTTCTTCTATCAAATCTTTTCGGTGGAGGAACTTCAACATCTCTTCGCAGGTGTAGTCTCATTCCATATTTCCATAATATGTCATCCAGCCCGACGAGCTATTTCCTCCTGGAGAACCCCATTGCCTTCTGGGCTAGCATCTGGATGACTGAGTAGGACGGCTAACATATGATCCTGTCATTGACTCATGCGATCTGAGCCTCGTTGATGAAGATTCATCGCCCCTCCTCTCATCAGATCGTTGGCAAAAGAAGCTTATACACTGGTCGTGAATTGAGTCTTGCCAAACGGCTGAGTCTTATCCACCCACATGGGCTTTGAGAATCCCAGAATCTTTGATCCGGGGATCTTCAGGAGCCAAATTCAAAGCCATTTTAAAATGGTTGGTGGCCTCAGCGTGGTTCCCGAGTTTATCCAACGCGAGCGCAAGGTTGTATTGACCTTCAGGAAGATCTGGGTTAATGGCTAACGCTTTTGTGAAATGTTCTTGGGCCACATCCCAATGTTCTTGCTGGAAATGGGTAACACCTTCATCATTTTCTATTGCGCCAGCAGACCCTCTGACGGCCAATAGAGCCCCTTCCATGGCGGATGGCTCACCTGCTGCTGGAGGTTCGGTTGTGAGCATCAGGGTACTTTCGGACTGTGGCTCTGTCGGCGTTGACTCTCCATACTGCCCTGAATCACATCCACTCACGAGTAATCCGACAATACACAGTACTCCGAGGCCTAACGATTGTGCTTTCATCATGTTCTCCTTGATTGAATAGTGAAGGGCATTCAGGAATGCCAAGGACTGGTCATGAACTTTTTTTTGCACAAAAGGGTGAACCTGAACAAGAACTTGGCAGGGGGAGCAGCGCGCGAATCGATAGTTCGCAACGATTGCTTATAGGGGGAAAGCAATTAACCGATGGTTAAATACAAGGCGCATTTTTAACAAACACGGGCCCTCTTTCTTGTGAAAGAGGGCCCGCACTCTACCCGGCACTTTATGTGCCGGCAATTCTCATCTTTCTGTTAACCCGCTGGCTGCGGAACATCCTCTTCGTCATGTTCTTCGAAGAATCAGTTGCCAGAGAGTAGATTCTTGTGGATAATTTTTTCTTTGCTATCGTTTTCTTTTGTCTAATGTACTTTCTGACTGAATTTTTCCATCCACTCGTTTCTTGCTCTCATGTGGAGGCCTCTTGAACGCATTGTGGTCTTCTCTGACCTTTTGCATACCTACGGGCATGAACGGTGTTTCAATGAGACGCCCTTCTTAGCAACAGTTCTTTACCCGCCTAAACGAGGAGTTCAGGCCTGCGCTCGCCACGGGCCTTACTTTTTTGGTGGACTGAGGTCATTCATCGTGCAACCCCCTCTTGGTGAATTCTGAGACTGGACTTGCGGTGTTTCACCAGTCACAGGACAGTAAGGTTGTCTCTTATAAAATGGTATGCCTCTGCATGGAGGATGTCAATTGGTTTTTATTTTGAGGAAGGCAATTAAGATTATTGATGGTTTTCCACTCATGGGGCCTCGCATCTGGTGCGATTTATGCTATCGCTATTTTCATACTTGTGATTCAAAAATGTGTTCCGTTAGTTACGCCAGATCTCGGCAATATCTAAATTGCTGATTTCTTGTGTGTTTTCGGAATAGGGCTGCCTCCTTCCAAATTAACATCTCAGTTCATAGGTCGGTAAAGCTGGGGGGAGAAGGGGCCCTACACACTGCCTTGCCCCAGTGTGTCTTAGGAGGTAGGAGCAAACCCTCGGCGGAGCGTATTTTCTGTAATGATCTTTTCCACCATGAATTGTTCAAGGTACCCATGCCCACCAGCTTTCTTGCCAATTCCAGAAAGCCGATGTCCGCCAAACGGTTGTCGTCCGACCAACGACCCCGTGATGGGTCGGTTGATGTAAAGATTGCCAACCTCAAGCCGTTCACGAGCCAGTTGAAGATTGGCTGGGCTGCGGGAATAGATCCCTCCCGTTAAAGCAAAGGGGGAATCATTGGCGAGGGCAAACGCTTCATGAATCGTTGGGACGTGGAACACCACGACAACTGGACCAAAAATTTCTTCTTGCACCACTGGGTGGGTGGGCGACAGATTGGTCAAAATGACCGGACCTTGGAAATAGCCGGGTCCGCTGATTTGTCGATCCAATTGGCAGATCCCATCTTGTTTTCCGAGTTCCACATAATGGCGAACCCTCTCGAGCGCACGATCATCAATGAGTGGCCCCATGCGGTTCTTCGCCTGAATTGTGGGACCGATCGGAATGTTTGCGGCGGCCTGTCTCAATCGTTCAAGAAAGATGGAGTAGACGCTCTCCACGACAATGACTCGAGAACACGCCGAACATTTTTGCCCTTGATAGCCGGTGACACTGTCTAACACTCCCGTGATGGCCTCATCCAAGTCGGCGGTCTCATCAACGATGATGGCATTTTTCCCGCCCATTTCCGCAATGACATGTTTGATATGCCGTTGCCCGGGTAAAACCTGACTGGCCTGTTGAAGGATGTTCAATCCGACCGTTTGAGATCCCGTAAAGGCGATCACGTGGATGGCGGGATGTTGAACCAACATTTTTCCGAGGTCTGGTCCACCGGGAAGAAAATGCAGAACGCCTTCAGGGAGGCTAGCCTCTCTGAACAGGCGGGACAAGTGATACCCCATCATTGGCGCACGTTCTGAGGGTTTAAACAACACAATATTCCCAGTGACTAAGGCGGCAGACACAAGTCCTGTGGGGATGGCTAAGGAAAAATTCCAGGGTGGGAGCACAAGTGCCAGTCCTCGGGGAAGAAAGACCCGCTGATTGAGTTCCCCAGGTTCGGTTCCAAGGCGTAGGAGTTGGCCAAGCTGGCACATGTCCCGACCATAAAATTCGAGAAAGTCGATCGCTTCTGCCACGTCCGCATCGGCCTCACGCCAAGGCTTGCCGGTCTCCATAATTTCCCATGCTGTCAACTCAGCGCGTTGGTTGCGCATGAGTGCGGCCGTGCGAAATAACACGTCCGCGCGAGTTTGTGCCGGAACACGACGCCAAGATGCCATGCGTGCTTGGGCCTCTCGAACAAGAGGATCGATGTCGACAGGGAGTACCGTCGGAAAGGTGGCGATGACTTGTTCCGGTTGGCTGGGATTAATAGACACCAATGTGGGGCCATGACAGGGGACGCTTGCGGCAACTGGATAGGAAACGGTTTGTCCTAAATGTGGCATGATCCGAGCCAGTGCTTGGGTGATGGGGTGGTGGGTGTCCTCACAAGAAAAATCTGTGAGCGGCTCATTAGAAAAGCGCTCTTTGGTCGCTTGTATGGTTGGGAACACATCAGTTTCAGCCAAGGGGATTTCGCCTTTCTCATGGTCGGTGGGAGTCGGAAACACAAGGGCGTCAGCTTGAGATTCGGACGTGCCATATTGACCATGGATGACACTTTCATTCGCCGTGTTTTCCAATAGGCGGCGTACCAAATACGACATGCCGGGAATGAGTTCTCCAATTGGCGTGTAGACTCTGAACCGGAATCCTTGCTCGACGACGGACTCTCGCAATGGTTCAGCCATCCCATACAACATTTGATATTCACAGGTTTCGGGCCGCAAATGGAGATGCGCACTCAATGCCTGAACATACGCCAGGGTCG
>JAOUQB010000220.1 GCA_029879555.1 Nitrospirota bacterium
ATGCAGCCTTCCAGTCAGCCTTCACCATCGGTGCCTCCTTCGGCTTCTCTTGGTTCTCAAGATTCCAATCTTGATCGAATCTTAGATATTCCTCTGGTGTTGTCGGCGCAGTTAGGCAATACGCGGATGTTGATCAAGGACTTATTGCAGCTCGGGCCAGGATCGATCGTAGAATTGGATAAATTGGCCGGTGAACCGTTGGAGGTGCTGGTCAATGAACGGTTGGTGGCGCGTGGCGAAGTCGTCATGGTCAACGAAAAATTCGGGATTCGTCTTACCGATGTGATCAGTGCCACGGAACGAGTCAAAAAACTTCACTAAGAACGTAAGGGGGTGAGGCGTAAAGCGTAAGGGGAAAGAAAATTTTTTCGCCTCACGTTTCACGCTTCACGAAAAGAAATGGATTTAACCTACGAAGCGTTCAAAATGGCCGGAGCCCTGGCCGTGGTGGTGCTGATCCTCCTGGGCGGATTGGCCTGGGTCAGGCGCAC
Organism: Nitrospirota bacterium; assembly: GCA_029879555.1. Taxonomy (GTDB): domain Bacteria; phylum Nitrospirota; class Nitrospiria; order Nitrospirales; family UBA8639; genus Nitrospira_E. The sequence continues at coordinate 492 of JAOUQB010000220.1, forward strand.
CTTTGGGGACAGCCCAGGATTAGGTGGAGATCCGGTTATGCGAGTGCTGGGTGGGTTGAGGGTTGGAGCAGGCAAGCACATCATGTTGGTGGATGTGGCTGGTGAAGTTCTGGTGTTAGGCACCACCGCGAAAGATATGACGCTCCTCACCAAAATCACCGATGAGGCGCGAACGGATCACATGCGAGCCCAAGTCAATCCCGTTGCCAGTCGAATCGGGACATGGATGGGACAATGGGCTCGCCCAGATTCAGAAAAGACGGCATCCTCCTCTCTTGTACAGTCGTCACCGGTAAGGATCACAAAATGTTGATGAAGCGCCTCGACAAAAACCAAACGACTCACACGTTCAGCTGGTCTTGGGTATTCGGTGTCTGGTGCGTGGCTTCCCTGCTCCAGGTTCTGGGCGGCGTCGATCCGGTGCTGGCACAAGCCACCAAAGATCCGATCATTAGTCTGCAAGTGTCCGGCTTAGACGCCACAGAACCATGGACGTTTGGTCTTCGCATTCTGTTCATGTTGACGATGCTCACGTTGGCACCGGCCTTATTAATGTTGGTGACATCGTTTACCAGGGTGGTGATCGTGTTAGGCCTGTTGCGACAAGCCTTGGGAACGCTCCATGCTCCGCCCAATCAAGTCATGATCGGCTTAGCCTTGTTTTTGACACTCTTCATCATGATGCCGGTGTGGGAAAAAGTTCAATCCGAGGCGCTGAATCCGTTTCTTGAAAATCAGGTGACGCAGGAAGTGGCCATGCAGCGAGCCATTGATCCGATACGAGAGTTTATGCTGAAGCAGGTGCGGGAAAAGGATCTCGACCTCTTTATGAATATGGGAAAGCTGCCAGATCCGCAAACCGCAAAAGATGTGCCGATACATGCGCTGGTTCCAGCGTTTGTGACCAGCGAATTGCGAACCGCTTTTCAAATTGGTTTTTTGATTTATGTCCCGTTTTTGGTGATCGATATGATTGTCGCCAGCACGCTGATGTCGATGGGGATGATGATGTTGCCACCCATCATGATTTCCCTGCCGTTTAAGTTGGTCCTATTTGTCCTGGCCGATGGGTGGTTGCTGATCGTGGGCTCGCTCATGAACAGCTTTCACTAATGAAATGCCGTGAGGCGTGAAGCGAAAAAGGACGTGAGTCGAGAGGTAGTCAAAATGACCGATCTTTTCCCCTTACGTTTCACGCTTTACGCCTCACGAAAGATTTTGATGTTTCACCTTTCACCTAGAGGACAAAAATAGTGACTCCCGAAAGTGTGATGCAAGTCGGTCAGGAAGCTATTAAAACAATCTTATTGGTGGCAGGGCCCATGCTGGGGTTGAGTTTGGTCGTGGGATTGATGGTCAGTGCATTTCAAGCCATGACGCAGATTAATGAAATGACGCTGACCTTTTTGCCAAAAATCATCACGATGTTCATCGTGTTGTTGTTCATGTTCCCGTGGATGCTTCAAATGCTGGTCGGATTTATGACCGGCGTTTGGGATCAAATCCCAACCATGACACAGTGAGGCGAAAAAGGACGTTAGGCGAAAGGCGAAAAATACCCTGAAGCGTAACTCCAGTGCGATTCTTACGGCTCACGCTTCACGCCTGACGCCTTACGACACGGCGTCATCAATATGGAACAGACGGTAATGGAAGTTGGGAGAAGTCGCACTTTTTTAAATAGGGAAATCGTCTAACCGGTGTTGCAATGGGATATCGCAATTCAACAGGTCTGGCAATTTCTCGTGGTCTTGGTGCGGACAGCTGTGATCTTGGCAGCCTTGCCTTTGCTGGGAGGACAAACCGTCCCCCGACGTATCAAGATCGGCTTAGCGGCGGCGATTGCCATGATCCTGACCCCCATCGTGAACTTTTCGTTGCCACCCAATTGGTTAGAACCCGGCCATTTGGTTATGGCATTAGCTGCAGAAATTCTGGTGGGGCTGGTTCTGGGTTTTGCCATGCGGTTAATCATGGCGGCCGTCGAATTAGCCGGGAACATTTTGGGATTTCAGGTGGGGTTCGCCATGGCCAATGTGCTCGATCCCGTTTCCCAAGTGCAAACACCAGTTTTTGGTCAATTACTGACGGTGCTTGCCACGTTGCTCTATTTTCAAGTGGACGGGCATCTGTTGGTCTTACTGGCCTTGGGTAGCAGCTTCCAAGTGATTCCTCCGTTTGGGGCCCATTTGAGTGGGCCCCTTCTTCCCGATGTGACTGACTTAATTCAGGGATCCTACGATACGGGGTTGCGGTTGGCCTTTCCGGTGATGGCCGCCACCTTTCTGATTCATGTGACGATGGGGGTGTTGGGGCGGCTCGTGCCACAAATGAATATTTTATTGACCAGCTTCCCGATCACGATTTCGGTGGGCCTCATTGTTTTAGGGCTGGGACTTCCCTTTTTGGCTGTCGTCTTCCAGCAGTCGGTGTTAGGGATGGAAGCTGTGTTGTGGGATCTCTTGCAGGAATTAGGGCATGGCTGAGAATAAAGACGGCGGAGAAAAAACAGAACAACCGACAGGGAAGAAACTCGCCGATGCGCGTCGCAAAGGCCAGGTGCCCCTTACGCGGGAATTGCCGCCACTCTTTGTCTTATTAGGCGGCGTCGGGGTGATATCGCTGTGGGCTCCCCAGATGCTTCGGCAATTTGCTGGGCATTTTCGCCAGTGGTTAGAACAGATCGGAACCCTTCAAATCGATTCGAACTCGCTTTATGTCTTGCTGCTGACGATTACCACTGATGCGTTTGTGCCATTGATTCCGTTTGGCCTGCTGGTGGCCGCATTTGCCTTGACAGCGATCCTGATGCAAACCGGGCCGCTATGGATAGAGGAGGGATTACAGCCGAAACCATCAAAAATGAATCCCATGAATGGCCTCAAGCGTATCTTTTCGTGGAAAGGGGTCGTTGATCTCTTAAAGTCCCTCCTCAAGCTCGCCATGGTGTCGGGCATTCTCTATTTCGTCCTTTCGGATGGCATGGTTCAGCTCATTCAATTTCCCATGTTAAGTCTCTTTGAGGCCATGTCAAAAACCTGGATGTTCGTGGAAGACATCGTATGGTTCGTGGGTGGCGCGTTATTGATGTTAGCCATCGGAGATTTTGTGTATCAGCGGTGGCAGCACAATGAAGATCTGAAAATGACCAAACAGGAAGTCAAAGACGAATCGAAAGATGTCGAAGGGGATCCGCAAATACGGTCTCGTCGCTTGAGTTTGCAGCGGGAACGATCCCGGCAACGCATGTTGCAAGCGGTACCTAAGGCCGATGTGGTGATTACCAACCCAACCCACTTGGCTGTGGCGCTGCGGTATGACACCGAGAACATGGATGCCCCGGTGGTGGTGGCCAAGGGTGCGGGATTCATGGCGGAAAAAATCAAACAAATTGCGCGTCATGCAGGCGTTCCCATCCTGGAAAATCGCAGCTTGGCTCGAGGGATTTTCAAAGGCACGAAAGTCGGCCAGGAAATTCCTGCCGCCCTCTATCAAGCGGCAGCGGAAATTCTGGCCTATGTGTATCGATTGCGCAATGCGCAAAATCAGACGGCGTAAAGCGTGAAGCGTAAGGCGTGAGGGGTAAAGAAAAAGGTAAGAGATTTCCAAGACAAATTGTTTTTCGCCTCACGCTTCACGCCTTACGGCATTTCACGTCTCACGGGGTTGGGAAGAAAAATGGCAAAAGACAGTAATCACATCGGCGCAAGCCGTCGCGAGTAAAGGCAGCCCATGGCATTTGATAGCGAAAAAATGAAGCTTGAACTGACTCCCGCGCATTACGGGGATGTGCTGTTGCCCATTGGGGTGGTGGGGCTGCTGCTACTCATGTTGCTGCCCCTTCCGTCCTTTATGCTGGACTTGTTTTTGTCCTTCAGCATTACCCTCGCGATGTTGATTTTACTCGTCACCATGCATTCTGGCCGTCCGGCCGAATTTTCCGTCTTTCCGACCGTGGTCTTACTCACCACATTATTTCGCTTGGCCTTAAATATTGCGTCGACCCGTGCGATTTTGTTGCATGGCAGTGAAGGCCCGGCCGCGGCAGGGGAAGTCATTCGAGTGTTCGGCGAGTTTGTGGTAGGCGGAAATTTCGCCGTCGGGATTGTCGTCTTTTCGATTCTCGTTATTATCAATTTTGTCGTGATTACCAAAGGCGCCACCCGTATTGCGGAAGTCGCCGCCCGGTTTACCTTGGATGCGATGCCAGGGCGGCAGATGAGTATCGATGCAGATTTAAATGCCGGCATGATTGATGAGGCCGAAGCGAGAAAACGTCGAGAGATGATTTCGCAAGAGGCAGATTTTTATGGTTCGATGGATGGTGCTAGTAAATTTGTACGCGGCGATGCGATTGCGGCTTTGCTGATTATTTTCATCAATGTGATCGGTGGTCTGGCGATCGGGGTGCTTGATCATGGCATGTCCATTGAGGCGGCGGCTAAACGGTTTACCTTGCTGACCGTGGGGGATGCCATTATCGCGCAAATCCCTGCGCTCATTATGTCGACGGCAGCCGG
>JAOUQB010000221.1 GCA_029879555.1 Nitrospirota bacterium
AACCGCCTGGTGGGAAATTTCGCCTGAAGGTCTTCGAGCGACACGACTTCTACGGCCGTCGCCAGGGCGGTTCCTCCCCCGCCTGGTTTCCCTGTCGGACGACTGAGGTCCACTCTTCGGAGCATGACCGGTTGCTCGACAAATTCATACTGACGAACGAGCACATATCCCTTGGCAAGATCTTTGACCAGTTGCCCCGCCACCTGGGCTTGATGGTCAGCCATGGTTGAGCGGTCAATGAGCGCCACATAGCCCGGTTCACGTCGTGAGCCATAGATGGGCGTGAAGAACCCGCCTTTTTCCATCGTGCACTGAATGGTGCGCGGGACATCTAACTCGGCGGACTCCACCACGCGTGTTTGGCGAAGCCGTTGGGTGAGATGTCTGAGGGAGAGTGACGGAAAAAGCTGTTGTGTCCCAGCCTGCACCTCCACTTGTTTGAGTGCTGGAGGAATCTGACTGGACTGCCGTTGGAGTCCTTGCCGACGAGCGACCCGATACAGAAACCACGCCAACACCAACAGCGTGGGGCCGAGCACCTGACCCAAGATGCCGTAATCGATTCTGGCCCACCGGGGCGGGGTTGGGAGTGGCAGGGTGGAAACTTTTTCCAGAGTCAGCCTGGTGGGTAGTGCCGGGGCTAGCTCAGGATCAGGCAGTGGCGAAGACTCATTCGTCGGTTTCTCTTTGGAGAGAAGAATTTCCCCCGCATTCAGGTGATCAGACCAATCCAACGGGTGCAGATAGAACCAATTCCGCTTGGTTTTGATCTCCTGCCCAATTGGCGTCACACTGGTGAGAAAGTCGGCCTGCTCTATCGTCAATGCCATCGGCATGTCTTTGGCCTGAAACGGGAGGGAAAAACTGCCATCGGCCTGAATGGGGATTTCGTCGTGCTCACCCAACCGGGCTGTGGCCTGAAGGTCTACCGGCTCCTCCGTCTTCACCTGCCCCACCACATGGCGCAGCCGCAGGTCTTGCCAAAGAAACCAGGCCGTCAGCAGTGGCAGAATACACAGCGCAACGCCAAACACCTTCATCCGCCAATGGATTGTCGGTGGCTTCAGTTTGTCCTTAGGCTTTGGCCCGGTAAGGGAGAAGGTGTTGGGCCTCTGGCTTCGTTGCCGGAGCCAAGCGAGATAGAGGCCTTCAAATTTTTGTTGATCTTCCGGAGTGCAACAGAAGATAGGACCCAGAAGAGTGGACAGGCTTAGGAGTGCCCCGGCCCCACCATGTTGGGTGGCCTCACTCAGGAGCACGTGTTGGGCCGCAAAAATTTGGTAGGGGGAAGATTTCAATCCTTCCCGTTTCAAAAATTCGCTGAGGTCTATGATCTCCTCTAGATGGAGCATGGGGGTCTTACGATGAGGCGAGCACTGTTTTCTCGACCCAATCCATAAGTCGGGGCCGGTCCTCCTTGGTTTTGGCCAACGCCGACAGACTGTTCCGCAAGGCGTCCGATGCGGCCTTTACCGGCTCCTCTGGTTTGGCGCCATACCCTTCCAAGACTTGCAGCCAATTGAGTAGTTCAGCGGTGGATGGTTTCTTTCGCAAATCCAGCTTGCGGACTTCCTCAAACATATCCAAGGCGGAATCCAACAACAGCGAATTGTCCTGCCCCTGGCAAATGCCTGGCACTCGGTTGCGGACAATTTCGGCCAACCTGTGACGATCCGGCAGTGGGATATGATAGTAAATGCAGCGACGCAGAAAGGCGTCTGGCAAATTTTGTTCGGAATTACTGGTAAGAATGAGGACCGGACGAAGCTCTGGATTAGCCTTCACCTCTTCATTTAACTCCGGTATACGAAATTGGAGGGCGTCCACTTCCAGCAGCAAATCGTTGGGGAAATCTCGGGAGGCTTTGTCAATTTCATCGACGAGCACGACGCTTCGTCTGGGGCCAGGATGTCTAAAGCCTGGCGGCAAGAGGTTCATCACTTCTTCTGGTTTTCGAGATAAGATAATGGCTTGGCCCAACGCCACGTAATCCAGGTAATGCAAATTGTGTTGGCTACCAGTATTGGTTTGGGCGGCATGAAACCGGCTGAGGGTGTCGTAGCGATAGAGCACATCACGAGCGGTGCTGGTCGACTTGGTATCAAACCGTATCGGTTCGCCTAAACCCAATTCCCACGCCACTCTGTAGGCTAACTGCGTTTTTCCCGTGCCGGGATCCCCTGTGAGTAATAGTGGTTGGCTTAACAGAATGGCAACATTCACGGCATCGACCAACGGCTGCTCCATGCGATAGCCCGCAGGATCAAGTTGTTTCGCTTTGGATGGTTGCGGCAACTCTACCGGCTGCGCCGGCGGCTGTATCGCTGTTCCAGTAATAAACGGAAATGGCACGATATGTCCTCCTTCTGCGTGAGTGAGGGAGTGGACCCGTCGAGTACAGGTAGGGGGGCCTTCCTCGTTTACTTGTTCAAACGATTCTGTAATTCGATATTGAGATCTTCCATATGCAGATGAGGCTTTTCATGGAAAATATTTTTCCGAATGTCCGCATGGGACAGCATCGGAAGGTGAACGTTGACTTCCTCTCGTCTGTTCCATTCTTGGACATGCGCGATCTTTGGCGGTTTCAAGAAATCAAATCCCTTAAAACTCAGCATTTCACTCTTTTTAAATTCCCTATCCAAGGCCGCAAATTTTTCTTGCATGCCTCCATCGCCCCATGTATTGCTTGCTAATTTTTTCCAGGTCTTCGTCCATACCGGCTCCCTCTCCATCAGTGGAGTTTCCTTTAACAGACAGACCATGACCCCAATGCGCACTTGGTGCGGAATCGCTGACAACCCTTGCAAATAACTCGACACCACGTTGAGGTGATTTGACCAATCTCGATGAGATTCCTCTTCTAGCAGTTTGACGACCACCAGGACGACTTGGAACCCTTCCTCTTTGGCTATTTTCAATAAACTCTCATCATTCAGGGTAATATCCAATGGATAATCGTTCAGAATGGCATGTCCCAATTGTTCTGATGTAGTCAATTTACTCAGTGGGTAAGAAATCTCGATCACTTTAACCTTGTCTTTTCCCCCAATAGGTGGAAAGTGTTTTTTGAGAGAAAACTCCCTCATTCGTACGACATACAGCCAATGAGCCTCATCTTTATAACCAGGCAGCAACCAAAGAAATGGCTGTACCACTTGATCTTGCCTGAGGGCCAATATGGCTTCAAGAAAGTCTGCTTCCTGCTCATCACGGTCACACAGACAGGGCAGGATTTTTGGAGAAATTGCATTGGTGCCTTCCGCTGTTTTTTCTTTCGACTTCCAGAATTTCTTAAAACCTTCTGCCAGTAACCCTGAGAAGCTTTTGTGAAATTTTTCGCGCAAATCGGATCCTGAGTGAAATCGAGCAATGGTCTCCCCATCCGGATTTGTCGCTTTGTTGTATCGATCCAGGAAGGCTTGGAGTTCTTCATCCCGCTCTGTCGGTTGCGTTTTTTTTTCAAACACCAATCGAGGCAATTGGAAATTTTTGGCCTGTTCAAATTCTTGTACGGTGTATTTTCCGTATTTCTTCCAAAAGATCCCCACATAAAGATGCGAAGCTTGCAGTTCATCAATAAAAGTAGCCTCATGATTTCCAGGTCTCGCGAGGGCATCCTGCTCATACAAAAACGGCTCATAGCCAAATTGCTCCACCACCTCCTTGATGATTGCTCGCTCTTCAGCCAACTCGGCCATCGAAGAACTGACAAAAATATGGAGCCTTCCGTATGTTGATGGCATCGTGACGTCTCCAAGAATAGCGGTTATGTCCGCCTCCTACTCTGCTGCTCTACGCTCCTTTTTTCCCGCCTGGAACGGTTTGCACTTGTGGCACATGGACACCCTCGAAATATTGAGCGGTTTCCTGTGAAACCGCTTCTGTTACTCCAGCCATTATTTTATTCAACGCGTCACGAAGGATGGCCACGCCTTCCGCATCGGTTCCGGCCGCTCTGGCTTCGGCGGTTTTGAGTTCCCATTCCGTGAGCAGGAATTGCAGGGTGAGTTGAGTTTGCGTATACCCTTGCCACGCTCGTTGCCAGTTAAAAAACGAGCTGGCTGCTGCCACCAGGGCAATGAGCCAGGATAAGGTTGAGGCCACTGAGGCTTGGTATTCTGGCCCGGCCACCCACGTTAGAAAGGGCAGACTGACACTCAAGACAAGGAGAAGAAATCCACTGATGCGAAAGGCTAGACGGCGCTTGGGTGCCCGTTCCTTATAATAGGCGATGTACCACCGAATACTACCCTGTTGGTTCTCATCGCCAAAAAATGGCTGGGCATGGACTGCCGCAAGAAAAGCTTCAACTTGTGATTGAGGAGAGGGTTGACCATCCATGGCTTCGACCACCGACTGACTTCGCGGCCCCATTGTGCCATGTTCAGTGAAAAATGCAACTATTTTTGTTTAATCCTAGGCCTATGCTGAGGTTGCCACTAGAATTTCTAGGCACAAGGTGTGGTTGCGATTGAGCGGCTAAGCCCACACCAGAAGTGATTCGTTTTTTCTACAGATTTTCTAACGAATCGATGTCGGCGAGATCTTTGGGGCGGCCCGTGGCTTTTTTATTGGCCAGAAGATCGTTAAGTCCCATGCAGTAAAATTCTTGACCTTCAAGTGTCATTTCGATTTTATGTTGCCAAGCTTGGGAAAAGTCTACCCCAGTGATAGACGTGAGCAGATCAATCCGAAATGGTGCGACGCCAATCTGAAACACGGTGTTGAGTTGGGAAAGATCTTCTCGTGAGAGGTTGGCTAGCGGAGCACCAAAGACCTGTAATGCCATAAAAACCTTCTCAGCGTTCTCGGGGCTGGGACGAACCCAAATATCCAAATCACCAGTTGCGCGAGGATGCCCATGCGCGGCAAGGGGTTAGGCCCCTACGACCAAAAACTCAGCTTCCGTTTCGGTAAGTGCACACAACATCTCGACGAAGTCGCGATTCATTCCACGTTCCATCCTTAAAGGTCCAAGCTTGAACCGTTAGTGG
>JAOUQB010000223.1 GCA_029879555.1 Nitrospirota bacterium
TCGCACACCGCCAATATGCAGAAACCCTGTCGGACTCGGGGCAAACCGTACCCGTACATTATTCATCGTCCTTCACGACCTTTCTTGGTGATTCATTCGACATTCGCCCACTGATTCATTGGAGTTGGTTGTTAGCATGCCCCCTCGTGGTTGTAAAGCCTCTAAGCCACAAGGCGTTTACTTGCCTTTCCGGTATCCTCCCCTTAAAATTTACGAATCTTCATTTAATCATTAGTTAGGAGACGATGGCATGATTCGAGTGATTCGAGAAGGTTCTCCCTGGATTATCAAGGCGGTGATTTTGGTCATCGCCGTCACCTTCGTCATTGGCATGGGCTGGTATGGCTATGAGGCCTCCCAACCGAATGCGGTGGCCACGGTTGGCCCCTACACCGTGACCAAACAAGAATATCTTCGAGCCAAACAGCGCTTGTACCAATTCTATCGTGATCAACTCAAACAAAATGACGTGAAAGACGAGACGCTCCAACAATTAGCGATCGACGGCTTAGTCACGAACCGGTCATGGCAGGTCTTGGCCGATGAATTCGGACTCGCCGTCTCTTCCGAAGAGCTCTACAACGCCATTGCCAATCAAAAGGATTTCCAAAAAGACGGCGTGTTTGATGCGGAATATTATCAAAAACTCCTAGCGGCCAACCGCATGAAGCCCCATGACTATGAAAAACAACGGCGCACGGAGTTACTGATTGAAAAAGCCCGGTTACTGGTGTCTGAAGCCACGACCCTCACCCCCGCCGAACTCCAGGAAGTGAAGGACCTCCATGCCCGTCAATCCTTAGAGGGAGCCGAACCTGATATGAAAATGTTTGAACAAATAAAAATGCAATTCGTCATGCAAAAGAAGCAGCGGGCCCTACAGGCCTTTCAGGCTTCCCTGCGTGCCCATGGCGAAGTGACCATCCATCAGGAACTGCTCTGAAAAAGTAAGTAGTAAAAAATGAGAAGGGTACAGTGAGAAGTAAGGAGCATTAGAAAAAATCCAATCCCTTGTTCTGCACCATTCCACTTTCTTTTCTTCCCTATCTTTATCTTGCGTTTGACTGTTCACTTCTTCCTTCTCACTTTTCACTGAATCAGCATGGCATCGCCGTAACTATATAACCGATACCGTTCCTGCATGGCATGGGCATAGGCCTCACGAGTGGCATCCACCCCGGCAAAGGCCGACACCAACATCAGCAAGGTGGTCTCTGGAAAATGGAAATTGGTCATCAACACATCCACCACCTTAAACTGATATCCAGGCAGGATGAACAGTTGTGTTTCTCCAGACCCAGACAGAACTTCCCTGTTGTCATTGGCAGCTGATTCCAAACTCCTCGCCACCGTCGTTCCTACCGCCACGACCCTACCTCCACCTTGTCGAACCTGCTGAATCTCTTTCACGACCTGCTCTGAGACTTCAAACCATTCGGCATGCATCGTATGCTCTTCGATGACCTCCGTCTTGACGGGTTGAAACGTGCCAGGCCCGACATGCAACGTAATCGTGGCGCAATGAATACCCTTATTCGATAAGGCTTGGATTAGGGATGGAGTAAAATGCAGACTGGCGGTGGGCGCCGCCACGGCGCCCTCAACATTGGCAAACATGGTTTGATAATGTTCGTGGTCATCGACAACCGGCTCCCGTTTCAGATAAGGCGGCAAGGGCAGCGTCCCATATTGCTGCAAATACGCTTGTAAGGAATCTGGACCCAACCAATGAATGACGGTTCGTCCGGGCTGCTTTTCTACCACCTCAGCTCGACCCGCCCCTTGAAATTCGACGCGTTGCCCTATCCCGACCCGGCCATTCATGAGGACTTCAGCATGTGTGGCATCAATGGTTTTGACAAACAACATTTCAATGCGCCCTCCGCTTGGAACTTTTTTCCCCAACAGTCGGGCTGGAATGACTTTCGTGTCATTCACCACTAACAAATCTCCTGGTTGAAGAATGTCCGGAAGATCCTTGACCTGACGATCCATGAGCGGACCATGATGTCGATTCAGCACCAACAACCGCGCATGGTCTCTAGGATGAATGGGGTGCTTGGCGACCAGGGTAGGATCAAACGGGAAGTAAAAATCGGAGAGCTTCATGGCCAACCCAAGAAAGGACCCTCAGGGTTGGCCTGCAGAAGTCAGAATGACGCGATGGAATGGAAGCAACGTCGTGCCTGGATAGTAATGTCGTAAGATGGATTGATAGTCATAGCCTAGCGCAGCCATTTCTCGCATTCCCCACTGACACATTCCCACTGCGTGACCGGCGCCATGGCCAACGACTTCAACTTCGGCTCCCACCGATTTAATGGAAAAATTGGTGCTAAAAATTTTCGAGTATCCGACGATCCGTCGCAGATCTTGCCCACGCAAAATGATTTCTCCTCCTGAGTGCAACAGCCGCACTCGATCAACACGACCCGACGGAGTAAACGTATACGGCGTCAGCGTGGCCACGGTGCCAACAGCATAGCCTTCTTGTCGCAACTGGTGCTCTAAATAATCAAACGTAAATGCGGTCCGCCAATCATAGCGTGGAGCCTGGTCATCAAACGGACAATCCACCCCTTTTAAATAGGGCAAATCCAAGGCCCACACATAGAGGGCATCTTCTGTCGGACCGGCCGCTGTTGAGGAATAGGCGGCATAAATAGGACGTCGCTCATACGTCACCACTTGCCCTTGCGTATCGGCCACGGCCTGTCGGACTGAATCCTGGCGCGGGGCGTGGCCATGATACACCTGATCTTGAACACTGGCGAAGACATCAAAGGGTTGCAGCTGATTCTCAACTTGCTTATAAAGCACATAGGTGCGCGCCGCCACCGCTTGCGCTTTCAACGCTTCAAGCGGCCACTTGGGACTGACTTCTCCCGACACCACCCCTGCCACATAGGTTTCAAGAGGAATTCGATTGATCACGGCTAACCCAGATGGGACCGATTGAATATCTAACGGTCCGCGAACGGTCCATTCTTGTTTAGAATTCTTGGCTGAGGTTGTACTTGTACCGGCAAGCACCTTGACGTGAAAGACGCCATCCCCCCCTTGCACGGATACGGATGCAGCCTGGACTGCCAGATTATTCAGGAGTAGCGTATCTCCTTGCCGCTGGATTGTGACCCTGCTGGCAATCCTAAATCGTTTACCGGCAGGAAGTTTCAAAAGGAAAGACGAGGAAGAATGGACGGAGAGGAGACTTGCCGAATCGGTTAACCCAAGCCGTATGGCATGATCACCAGCGGCAACACTGATAACTGGAGAGAGGAGGAAACACACACAGAGGCAGACCAAGCTGGCAACACAATGTACCCACCTCCTCACAGACGTATTCCGCCCACGCATGATCGGCATCCGGCGAAAATACTTCTCTTTGTTCCTTGATCAGTCATCGTCCTTCACCGAAAAAGAACTTCAGCGATCTGCACGGCGTTCAAGGCGGCACCTTTTCGCAAATTATCGGCGACAATCCATAAATTTAACCCGTGAGGAATCGACGCATCTTCCCGGACGCGTCCAACAAAGACGTCATCGGTGCCCACCACATCAATAGGCAGTGGATAGAGATTCCGACTGGGATCGTCATACACCTGGACACCGGGTGCGACGGACAAGAGCGCTCTGGCCTCGTTTGCGCTCAGCTTTCCCTCAGTTTCAATGTTGACGGACTCGGCATGACACACAAAGACCGGCACTCGAACCGTCGTCGCCGTGACCTGTATCGAGGCATCGCCGAAAATCTTTTGCGTTTCATGGACCATTTTCATTTCTTCTTTTGTATACCCGCTTGGCAAAAATTCATCGATATGCGGCAAGCAATTAAACGCAATCTGATGAGGATACACTTCCGTCTGCACTTCACCAAAACTCAACAACTTTCGAGATTGTTCCGCCAATTCTTCCATGGCCTCTTTGCCGGTTCCAGACACAGACTGGAAGGTAGTCACCACAATTCTTTTGATTTTCACGGCATCATGCAAGGGCTTTAGCGCCACGACCATTTGGATGGTTGAACAGTTGGGATTCGCAATCAGCCCCTGATGGGTATCGAGGGCCAACGCGTTGACTTCAGGAACCACGAGCGGCACAGAAGGATCCATTCGCCACGCCGAACTATTATCAACAACAATCGCTCCGGCTTTGACCGCGATCGGCCCAAATTCTAGACTGACACTTGCTCCCGCAGAGAACAATGCCAGATCGACGCCCTTGAAGGAATCAGATTCAAGAACCTTCACAGGTATATCCTGGTCACGAAACGTGACCTCGTTCCCTTCCGATCGAGCCGAGGCCAAGGGGATCAATTCACCCACTGGGAATCCTCGCTCTTCCAACACTTGAATCATTTCGGTTCCGACGGCTCCAGTCGCCCCAACAACCGCCACGGTATAGGCTGTTTTTTTCGTAGTCATCTTCTCACGCTTATGCCCGGATGTAGCGAATGCGATGATTAAAGGTATCCGCAATGGCGACATTCCCGAATGAATCAACGGCGACCCCAAAGGGAAAGTTTAATGCGCTCTCGGAAGAGACCGCTCCTTCACCAGAAAAGGTGGCTTGACCAGTTCCCGCGACCAGACTCATTTCTTTTTTCTCCGGATCCCATTGCCTGACCAGATGGTTATCTGAATCGGTAATGAGCACACAACCTTCGGATGTGATCGCAATCCCATAAGGCCTGGATAACGCGGTAGCTCGTTCATTGGCTCCCCGTTCATAGCGAAATTCTTCTCCGTCCCCTGCATACGTCGAAATGATTCCCGTGGCCTTATCAATTTTGCGAATCCGCCCGTTAAAGGTATCAGCCACATACAGGTTCCCGTGAGCATCAAGCGCCAATCCACTCGGGCCAGCTAGCCCTGACTCTGTTGCGAGCATCCCATCGCCGTTGTAGCCCGAATCCCCTGTTCCAGCAACCGTGGTCACAACCTGTGTTTCAAGATTGAGCATGCGGATACGATTATTACTCTGATCGGCAATA
>JAOUQB010000224.1 GCA_029879555.1 Nitrospirota bacterium
CTCTCTGTCGATTATCGCGGCGTATGGAAGAACTCTTGGACGCGCTGTTGTATTTCTCTCGCGCAGGACGTTCGCAAATGGCCATGCAGCCGACGGATCTCGATCAAGTGCTGGCTGGTGTCCTTGAAACCTTGGATATTAGTTTAAAAGAACACGGGATCTTTGTGAGTGTGCCGCAGACTTTCCCGACGGTCTATTGTGATTCAGTACGGGTGGGAGAAATTTTCCGCAATCTCATTACCAATGCGATGAAATATAATGATAAAGACGAGAAGTGGATTGAAATAGGATTCCAGGATGGTGGCGTGGCATCCTCACACAACAAAAATATTCCGAGCGGCAATCCAGTCTATTTCGTGAAAGACAATGGGGTCGGTATTCGGGAAAAGCATTTCCAGGCTATTTTTCGGATGTTTAAACGATTACATGGCCGGGATAAATTTGGTGGAGGCACGGGCGCCGGTTTAGCTTTTGTCAAAAAACTGGTGGAGCGACATGGTGGAAAAGTTTGGGTGGAATCAACAGTTGGAGAAGGAAGTACATTTTTCTTTATCTTAGCAAGGAGTCGGAAGCATGGTGACGCCGGGTCAACCCATTTTGTTGGTTGAAGATAGTCCTGAAGATTTCGATATGACTGTTCGTAGTCTTCAAAAGGCAGGCTTGAAGAATCCGATTCATCATTGCAGTGATGGGGACGAGGCCTTGGATTACCTGCATCGTCGTGGGGTCTATGAGAATACCAAGAATTCTCCTCTGCCTGGTATCATTTTGCTCGATCTTAATATGCCTGGGACGGATGGCCGAGAGGTGTTGGAAGAACTGAAAAAGGATGATGTGTTGAAGCTGATTCCTGTTGTGGTGTTGACCACCTCAGGGGATGAACGTGACATCCAAGATTCCTATGGGATGGGAGCCAATAGTTTTATCCAAAAACCACTCGATTTTGAAGGGTTCATGAAGGCCATGACCCGATTGAATGATTATTGGTTCGAAGTGGTGGTGCTGCCTAAGTCCGTTGAGGGCAAAGGATGAATGCGGAAAAAATAAAGGTGTTGATCATTGATGACTCGCCAGAGGATCGAGAAATGTTCATTCGATTCCTTCACCAACATCCCGAACAGGAATTTCACATTATCGAATCGGAATCCGGGATAGAAGGCCTGGAACTCTGTAAGCAGGAGCAACCCCATTGTGTGCTGATTGATTATCAGCTTCCCGACCTGGATGGCCTGGAATTTATTCAATCATTAGCCGAGGATAAGGAACAGAGCTATATTCCTGTGCTCATGCTGACAGGGCAGGGGAATGAAGGTGTGGCTTCGGAAGCCATGAAAGGTGGAGCGAGTGACTACCTCGTCAAAGGGAAGCTGACCGCAGAAGGTCTCTATCGTGCGGTCACTCGAGCCATTGAGAAATCGACGTTGTTGCGCACCAATGAAAAACAGCGCCATGAAATTGAGCGCTCCTATCGGGAATTAGAGCAGTTTGCCTATACGGCCTCCCATGACTTACAAGCTCCCCTTCGACGAATCACCAAATTTTTGGAGCTATTGAAGCTGGATCTTCCCGAATCCCTGCCGGACCGATCGAAAGATTATATCGAACGGGCGTTGAAGGGGGCGGCTCATATGCGAGCCCTGATTCAGGATTTGTTGGATTATTCGGTCGTGGGAGGGGCTCAAAACGCCATGGAACCGGTGAATTTGGAGGAAGTCTTGAAAGAGGTGTTGGCGCAATTGGAGGTGATGATCGTCAGTACTGGTTCAACTATTGATGTGAGTGAATTACCAACGGTGCTAGGCAATCAAACTTTTCTGCAACAACTCTTTCAAAATTTGATCGGCAATGCCATGAAGTTTCGACGTGAGCCTCCACCGATTGTGAACATTTCTTCACGCCGCGTGGGAACAACATGGATCGTAACAGTGAAAGATAATGGGATTGGGATTCCGAGTGAGGCCTTCGACAAGGTCTTTGGAATCTTTCAACGAATCGATAACGGAAGTCAGATCGAAGGAACAGGGATAGGGCTCGCGTTATGCAAAAAAATCGTCGAATTGCATGAGGGGCGAATCTGGGTTGAATCCACTCTCGGTGAAGGAACGGCGTTCCATTTCACCTTGCCGGCGTGTCTTGAACGTGATGGGGAGAGAATCGCTGAAAGGGTTGTGGCTACGGCCCACGCTTAGGGACCCTTCCAGAGAAAGCCCAGGGGCGAGTAATTATTTAAGGTACCTCGACTCTGGCAATAGAGGGATGCCAAGCAGTTTTTTCGGTCATCGACCAATAATCTTCCACCCGTTTGACCGTATACGTTTTCCCTGCCTCGGGTGACCATTCGATGGTTCCTGGGATCAGGGTTGATCCTGGCAGCCACCATCCGCGGTCTCTCATTCACACGCGCATATTCGCGTGGAGGTCAAAGATACCGGCATTGGCCTCAGTGCCGAAGAGCTAGCTCATCTCTTTCATGCCTTTACCCAAGCCAACCAGAGCACCACCAGGAAATATGGCGGGACGGGGTTGGGCTTAGCCATTTGTCAGCAACTTGTTGATCTCATGCAGGGTGAGATTGGCGTAGAAAGCACTCCTGGTGCGGGCAGTTGTTTTTGGTTTCCGGTGAAATTTCCTCTCCAATCCAATCCTGCATCCAAGCGACTTGCCTAAGTGTCTTTGAACGGTCTTTGCGTGCTTTTTGTGGACGATAATGCCACGAACCGCTTCATCCTGGATCACTATGCAGAATCCTGCGGGATGTCTTCGTCGAGTGCATCAAGTGGGCCACAAGGGCTCATCCTTTTGGATGCCGCCGCGGAGGAAGGTCAACCATTTGACTTAGTGGTCATTGATCAAAAAATGCCAGATATGGATGGATTTGAATTAGCTCAGGCGATAAAAGCCAGCCCTAGCTGGCACAGACTTCCCCTCATTCTTCTGACCTCTCTTGGCTATAAAGGGGAAGCCCACAAAGCCAAGCAAGCCCATTTTTCTGGTTATCTGACGAAGCCAATCCATCAACACCGACTTCAATGTGCTGTGGCCCTCGTCATGGGATTGGAGCAGGATTCACTAAAGAAGAAAGACCAAACGTTCATTACCCGGCATATCGTTTAGGAGCAAGAGATGGCGGAGAAACGGCACATTCTTTTAGTTGAAGATAATTTGGTGAATCAAAAGGTAGCCGTGAAAATGCTCACCAAGCTGGGGTATCAAGTCGACGTGGTCAACAATGGGCTCGAAGCGGTCGGCGGAAGGCGTGAAGGGTGATGGATCTGCGCATATTCCTATCATTGCCATGACCGCCAATACTATGGAAGGGGATCGGGAGAAGTGCCTTGAGGCCGGCATGGACGATTTTGTCCCTAAGCCGGTCAATATAGAATTTCTGGGAAGCGTGTTAGCCAAATGGTGCACAGGTACGAAGCAGAAGGTATCGTAGGGCGTGGTTGATTCATCTCCCTCGATGGTTGGGAAGTCGTCAATGATCAGGCGTTCCTCGCTTCTCCGTCTGGCTTAACGCTCTTTTCATATGTGGTGAGGTAAGGGCCAAGCCGGAAAAGGATCAAATCGTCACCTTCGATGCTTTGGTTGTCATTCCTTGACCTACTTCTCTCTTTCCGATAGGGTCTTAGTATGTGGAGGCCCTTTCCTCGCTTTCCCTTCAATTTCCTAACCTAGACTTCCTATTCATCCCTCGAAATTTTCTTGGAGGTTTTTATGCGCCCTCTTCGGGTGACGATAATCGATCTGGTAACTAAAGGACCCACAGATTCTCTCTA
Organism: Nitrospirota bacterium; assembly: GCA_029879555.1. Classification (GTDB taxonomy): domain Bacteria; phylum Nitrospirota; class Nitrospiria; order Nitrospirales; family UBA8639; genus Nitrospira_E. The sequence goes on from JAOUQB010000224.1 coordinate 3,780, forward strand.
TGCTCGTATGATGAACCAAAATCTGGCGAGCATCATGCCTCAAGTCGTGGCGGTGTGGTGTGAGGAATTGGGGCATCAAGTACGGTTTATTTGTTATACCGGCCGCGAAGATCTCCAACAGGAATTACTCGAAGAAACCGACATCGTCTTTATTGGTTCCTTTACCCGGTCAGCCTTGACAGCCTACGCGATTAGTAATGTGTTTCGTCAGCGTGGGGCGGTCACGGTTTTAGGGGGTCCTCATGCCAGGAGTTACCCCCAGGATTCTGCCAAATATTTTGATTATGTGGTTGGATTTACGGATAAACCGTTGATCAATGACATTCTTTCTGACTGTGCCCCTCACCGACCCGAGGGGCAGTATCTTCAGGCCAAACAGCAACCCATGGAATTGCCAGGCGTGAAGGAGCGATGGAAATTTATTGAGCCGACCATCGACAAAGCGCCGACATCTTTCTTTAAGATCGTCCCAATGATTGGAAGCATGGGCTGTCCCTATACCTGTGGATTTTGCGTGGATGCCGAAGTGGATTACCAACCGTTGTCATTCGTACAAATTAGTGAAGATCTCAAGTTTCTCCTCACCAAAATGAAACGGCCGATTGTGGCGTGGCACGATCCGAACTTTGGCGTTCGGTTTCAAGAATATATGGATGCGATTGATACGGCCATTCCGCCCAATCGGATCGATTTTATTGCCGAAAGTACCCTTTCGATTTTGACAGAACCGCATTTGAAACGCATGAAACAGAATGGGTTCAAAGCCATCCTTCCAGGTGTGGAGTCGTGGTACGACATGGGTGGAAAATCGAAAACCGGGCGCCAAGTTGGAGAAGAGAAAGTCAAGCAAGTTTCGGATCACATTAATATGGTGTTGCGCTATATCCCGTATGTCCAAGTGAACTTTGTCTTGGGCTTGGATTCGGATCAAGGGTCGGAACCGTTCGATTTAACGAAGAAATTTTTAGATGCCGCCCCCGGGGCGTTCCCGGCCTTTTCCCTACTGACGGCCTATGGGCAATCGGCGCCGTATAATCTCACGCTCCAGCAAGATGGGCGAGTGGTGCCCTTTCCGTTCCATTTTTTGGATAACAATCATTCCATGAATGTGAGGCCGATGAATTATTCGTGGCCGGAATTTTACGATCGAGTCATTGATATTTCAGAACATGCCTTTTCCTGGCCGATGATTGCCAAACG
>JAOUQB010000225.1 GCA_029879555.1 Nitrospirota bacterium
TAGATGACTTTTGGTGGGGACACTTCTACTTCAAATCCTTCTCGTCGCATGGTCTCGATTAAAATGGATAAATGAAGCTCGCCGCGTCCGGAGACAGTGAAACGCTCCCCTCCATCGGTTTCCTCCACTTTAATCCCCACGTTCATCATGGCCTCGTGAGCGAGTCGTTCCCGAATATGTCGTGAGGTGAGGAAGCGTCCCCCGTCTTTTCCCGCCAAAGGACTGGTGTTATGGGAGAAGTTCATGGAAATCGTGGGTTCATCCACATTGACAGTCGGTAAGGCGGTCGGGTTTTGTGGAGAAGCCAGGGTTTCTCCGACACGAACGTCTTGAACCCCGGCCAGAGAGATAATGTCTCCCGCTTGAGCGGATTGGCTTTCGACGCGGGTCAGTCCTTGATAGGCCAATAATTTTGTGACCTTTCCTTTCGCAATGGTGCCATCTCGCTTCACCGCGACGATCTGATTTCCCACTTCAATCATGCCATGCACGATGCGGCCAACGGCGACCCGTCCGATATACGAATCATATTCCAACATGGTGACCAGCATTTGAAACGGTTGCTCAGGATCAGCGACCGGTGGGAGGACTCGATGGATAATGGTGTCCAATAAGGGCTTCATGTCGACAGCGGGATCCGCGAGATCCAGGGTGGCGCGTCCTTCTTTTCCAGAGGCATAGACAATGGGGAAATCGAGCTGCTCGTCGGTCGCGTTAAGTTCACAAAATAGATCAAAGGTCTGATTGACAATTTCCTCTGGCCTGGCGTTGGGTCGATCGATCTTGTTGATCACGACAATGGGCTTGAGATGCAGCTCTAATGATTTCTTGAGAACGAATTTAGTTTGAGGCATTGGGCCATCAAAGGCATCCACGAGCAACAGCACCCCGTCGACCATGCGGAGAATCCGTTCGACCTCACTGCCGAAGTCGGCATGACCGGGAGTATCGACCAGGTTGATGCGGGTATCTTTATAGAGGAGGGACGCATTTTTTGAAAAAATAGTAATGCCACGTTCTTTTTCTAAGGGATTCGAATCCATAATGACGGCTTCGCCTTCTTTGAACACATGGGCGCCAGTCTGTTTGAGCAGGGCATCCACCAAGGTGGTTTTGCCATGATCGACATGCGCGATGATGGCTACGTTGCGAAGATCTTTACGTCGTTTTTGATTCGGCATGACAGCTCATCCTTTTCTGAGGCATGGCGCATAGCACCAGCAGCTTAAACAACATGGTTCAAGGTTCGTGGGTCCTTATCGAGGCCGGTCTGCGGAGATTTGAGCAACGACACCGGCCAGAACGGCCGGAGAATGGCTTGGTCTAACGAGACGGTCGATTCACCTAGAACGGTACAGGAAGAACCCGATTAACGCAACTGGGAAGGTCCTTTCGCTGGGGTTTTCTGAATTTACGTGGGAATCTCCAGAAATTTGACGGGGAGTTCGAGCGTAAACGTCGCGCCGCAGCCTTCGCCTTCACTTGAGGCAGTGAGAAACCCTCCGAGGTTTTTAGCTGCCAGGGCATTCTGGTGGAGCCCGGTTCCGTGTCCGCCACCAGGCTTCGAAAATGACTGGGCAAAGATTCGATGCAGATTTTCCGGCCGAATGCCTATGCCTGAATCGCATACCTGAATGATGACCCAGTTGGCCTTTTCCCCATGAGGGTGAATGCGGATCGTCAGATTTGGTGAGGGTGAGTCGTGTTGCCGAATGGCTTCCTTGGCATTGCGAATGAGGTTGGCCACAATGTGAAGGACCTGCTGTTTATCCGTGATGACTTGGGGAAGGTCACCATAATCTCGGGTAATAGCTATGGAATATTTGTCGAAGCCAGAAGCCTGAATGGTTAAGGCGGTTTCAACCAAATCTTTTAATACGAATGGTTCATGGATGCTGCTGGTTCGAGCCACATTCTGCTGTGCGGCAATAATGTCTTTCACGTGGTCGATTTGAGAAATGAGAATGTCGAGGTCATGGCAGGTTTGAGCATGTTGATCGTGCAAATGACTGCCAAGTTGCAGCAAAAAGTCCGGAATTCGTTGTCCTTTTCTGTCTTGGGTCAAGAAGGTTCCCAAGTCATCACGGTGCGCGTCCAGGAGGGCGGAGGTGCGATTCACATCCCCAATCGGCATCTCGCGAACATGTTGGGCAATCAGGCCGGCCGACACATTCAGGCTGTTCAAGACATTCCCGATGTTATGTAAGACGTCAGTGGCTACTTGAGCCATCCCTAAGCGACGAGAGCTGTCCACGAGTTGCTGAGTCAACTGTTCTCGTTCGAGCGCGGCCTTGTGGCGTTCTCGAGCATGCCGAATAACGCGTTCGAGGAGGCCAGGAGTGGTCTCGCCTTTAATCACATAATCGGCAGCTCCCAACTTTACGGCTTGCAAGTCGATCTTTCGATCAGTGGTGCCTGTCATCATTATAATCGGAGCCTGGCACCCGAATTTTAGGGCATCTCCGAGAACATGTAACCCCGTTTTTTGTCCCAGGCAATAATCTAACAGACAAATGTCGTGGTTATTTTCTTTCAGTTTCTGAAGGCCTTGCTGATAGTTGGAAGCCCAATCAATCTCAAACGTCACTCCTCGAACTTGAGCGAGGGTGGCTTGCAGGATCATAGCATCGTCCTCATTGTCATCAATCAAAAGGACGCGAATCGTCTCCTCACTCGATAGTGGAGGCGCGGTAAGGAGTGACGTGGTGGGCGGTTCACGCATGGGGGAAGAGATCGGGGCTTATTGCGGGATCACCATACGGTAAGGCCAAGGGTACTCGACAGCATGTTCGATGACGACCTGTCCTTCCATGGTGTTCGGTTTCATTGACGGGGTTTCTGTGGGAATGGTGTATCTTGTCTCTGCTGTATCGGGAATGTATTCGAGGACCTTTAACAAAAAGTGGAGGAGTGAGGATGACAGCCTCATCTGGTGCCAGGGTTTGAGAGGTGGCCCTGTGAGCGGAGGATCGTGTTTCCAGGCATTAGCCTTTTGAGGCTGGAGTAGCCAAAAAGAATGAAAATGGGTGTGGTGGGAAGCGGAGGGTTTTGGATAGCGGCATGGGTTTATCGATAAGCCAATGCCCCATCAATGGCACATTCTAATCGATAGGCATTCACTTCAGACTTAAAGAGAAAATTTGCCGCCCCTTTTCCGAGGGCTTCCTCGCGCAAGGTGGTGTCGGTGGTTCCACTGATCATGATGATGGGAATGAGGCAGGCACATCGGGTCGCCTCGGCTAGGATATCCAACCCAGTGCCTTTATCCAAACAGTAGTCAACGATACAAATATCATGGTGCTGGGTGAGGAGAGCGGTGACGCCTTTTTGGAAGGTCGAGGCCCAATCCACAAGGTAGGTTCTGCCAGGCACTCGTGTCAGATAGTCCTGGGCGATCATGGCATCGTCTTCGTTGTCGTCCACCAGGAGTATTCTGATGCTGTCAGAGGCAAGACGACGGGGCGGAGTAATGGTGAGAATCTGGGTTGTGTCGATCATGTTTGAATCCTTCAGATCGAAAAATATGTCGAGACTGTACGACCAAGAGAAGCGGTCGAAGGCCTGCTTGAATTTTCCAACGCCACTCCCTCTTCTTCGGTGGTCACATGACCATCAAATACGGAGAACTATTGTTGTCGGTTACCATGAGTACAACCGTGTCGTGCATGAGTGCCTCCTGAGGTATTACGGTGCGCAGGGAAGCGTAAAGCTACAGGTACTGCCTTGTCCCAGCGTACTGGTGATCGACAGGTTTCCTTCATGAAGCATGATTAATTCTCGGCAGAGACATAACCGGAGTCCGAATCCAGGGGGCAGACCCATTGGCTCCTGCTCAATGGGGTGCCGGTGTTCAAGCACATCTTTGAGTTGATCAGTGGGAAGCCCCACACCCGAATCTTGGATAGCTATGCGAACTCGGCCAGGGCAGAGCGGGTCTTCGTACACTTCAACAAGAATCCTTCCGGTGGATGGAGATACCTGAAACGCGTTCTCCATGAGATTAAGGACAACCTGACGGATGCGTTGAATATCCATGATGACCAGAGGAAGATCTGGGGCGAGACAGGCTTCTAAAGAAAGGCCACTGGCCTGAGCCTTGGGCCCTAAGTCGTTCAAAACCCCCGAGATGAGGCTTGGCAATGCTTCAGCGTGGAGATCAAGCCGAAGGCGGCTGGTTTCTAGTTGTGTCAAGTCATATAGATCGTGCACATGGCGATCGACATGTTCGCAACAGGCTTGGATAAGGTGAAGGTAGTCTGTTTGCTCCGAATCCAGGGATCCAGGAATTCCTTCCACTAAAATGCGCACGCATTCTGATACGGCCCGTAGGGGTGTGTTCAGCTCATGGCCTAACAAATGAGAAACACGCCGCATTTGGGCGGTTCGCAGGTTGAGCTCCTCAGTGGTGGTGTCTAATTGGCGTTGATACGCGGGCAGGTTTCCTTGGAGTCGAACCTTTTCCACGCCCTGACAAATCGCGTGCTGGAGATGCTCGGAAGAAATTTGGCGTTTGGGGATATAGTCGATGGCCCCGGATTTCAGGGCTTGGAGCACCAGGGATTCATTGCCCTGCCCGGTTAGCATGATGATGGAGGCAGGCTGTTGATCCGAGAGGACTTCATGTAAAAAATCGAGGCCCGTCTTGGTTCCCAAATTATAGTCGAGGAGACCAATATCATGATGGTGCTCTTTCATGCGCGTGAGGCCACACTCAAAGGAGCGCGCCCATTCGATTTCAAATCGTTGTTCTGAGCTTAGATCGAGAAGGGCTTGGGTAATGATGGCATCATCTTCGTCATCATCGATCAGCAAGACCTTAATAGGCTTTTTGGAGGCCGTAGATAACATCCGGTTAGGCTGCTCCTCGTTGTCTGCAAACCATTTGCCCTAAATCTTTGATGATACGTTGGTATTCGTGGAATGTTTGGGGTTTGGTGATGAAGTCATACGCCCCC
>JAOUQB010000226.1 GCA_029879555.1 Nitrospirota bacterium
ATGAATATTCGGCTCAACTTTTTCGATATTGGGAATATTCACATTGGGATCCCGAGCTGTACTAGGCAAGAGCTGCATTACACCGATTGCACCTGCAGGACTCCGTTTCCGTTGATCCAATGTGGACTCTTGGTAACCAAGAGCTATGGCGAGGACCCAATTAAGCCCATATTTTCCGGCAGTTTTTTGAAACACATGCATGAGACTGTAAAATTTTTCGCGTTCATCCGTGGCCAAGGCATTTTTGACATACTTCGTGTTTTTTAAATACCGGTTGAATAACATATTCCCAATTAACGTGCCTTTTTTATTGTTACGCACAAACTCAGTGATCAAATTTTTCAGCTTTGGACTATTTTTACAAAATGCCCAAGCGATCTTCCCGCCTGTATTGACGGCAATATCCGGATGGAGACGAATATTTTCAAGAATTATTGCCCAAAATTCAGCCTTGGGATTATCCATCACAATTATGGGTAACAGCCCGGCATTCACCATTTCGAGAAGATCTTTGGCCTCGAGATTTTCCTCGGCAGGAACAAGTTCTATCACCGGTTTGCCGAGCTTGGGGTCGCGTCTTTCAATGCCACAAACCATTTTGATGTGGCAGTCGAGTTGCGGTACGCCGAATGACGATTGTTTTATTGTAAAAATGGATCCCAGGCCCAATCATTCTTCTTACCCGCCGTAAAAAATCTTTACCCTGTCTAGGGAGTCGCTGTTTCTTCCTTTTTCATTTTTTCAAAAAATCGGTCAGAATCTTGCTGCACCTCTTTTTTGGAAGGTTCCGGTTGAGGCTCAGGAGCCGAAGAACAGCCAATCATCAACATTCCTAACAGAAAGAGAAGAGCTATTCCAAACAGCCTCACTCCAAAGTCACTCCATACCATCAGCTTCATGAGTATCCTCCCTCTCAACTGGTTAAATCGCCTTTTCTTCAATCTGATACAACGTTCATACTACCCTACCCCGACACTTCGTTTTCCCACAAGAAACCTTGCAAAATTGACTGGGGTAGAGGGGTCTGTTACCGTTTCACCCAACCTCAATTGCTATCCCAATCTCAGAAAAAAAGGAGTCGTTTGTGACCACTATTGGTGCTGCCCAATTACCAGAACAGCTTCGTCAAAAAGCCGATCAACTTCGCATTCATAGCATTCGCGCCACCACGCAAGCCGGCAACGGTCACCCGACCAGTTGTTGCTCGGCCGCCGATATCGTCGCGACGCTCTTCTTTTCCGTCATGCGCTACGATCCAAAAAATCCGCGTAACCCAGATAATGATCGTTTTGTCTTATCCAAAGGTCATGCTGCCCCATTGCTCTACGCCGCATGGGCTGAAGCCGGGCTTTTCAATCCTAAGGAATTACTTGAACTTCGTACTTTAGCATCTGACCTTGAAGGCCACCCCACGCCTCGCCTGGCCTTTGTGGATATGGCCACTGGCTCACTCGGACAAGGCCTCTCTGTGGGCATCGGCATCGCCCTGAACAATAAGTATTTGGATAAAACCTCGGCTCGAACCTATGTGGTTTTAGGTGACGGCGAATCAGTGGAAGGCTCGGTTTGGGAAGCCGCTGACCTGGCCCGCCATGCTCAACTCGATAATCTCTGCGCCATTATCGATATTAATCGACTCGGACAATCCGATCCGACGATGCTCGAGCACAATCTCCCGGCTTACCAAGCGCGATGGGAAAGCTTTGGTTGGCATACGCTCACCATCGACGGGCATGACCACGCCGACTTGCTGAAGGCCTTTTCCAAAGCCAGCCAAACGACCAACAAACCGACCATGATTCTTGCTAAAACCTATAAAGGAAAAGGGATTCCTTTTGCCGAAGATCATCCCAGTTGGCATGGCAAGCCACTGAATGCTCAACAAGCCGAAGAAGTCATTACCCTGTTAAGCCAATCCCTTTCCTCTCCAGCTCCAACGTTTTCCATCGTTGCACCGACAACCGTCCAGCGTGACAATAATCCGGTCAAACCACTTCCGGCCCCACCATATGAACGAACAGATTCAGTCGCCACGCGTGAGGCCTTTGGCGATGCCTTAGCCCAACTGGGGGAAGTGAACCCGCTCGTCGTCGGCCTCGATGCAGATGTAAAAAATTCGACGTATACCGATAAATTTGGCAAGCGCTTCCCTGGTCGATTCTTTGAGAATTTCATTGCCGAACAAAATATGATTGGAGCAGCAGCCGGCCTGGCCGCCTGTGGCAAGATTCCCTTTGCCGCCACTTTTGCCGCCTTTTTCACTCGGGCATATGATTTCATCCGCATGGCTGCTATTAGCCAATCCAACATTAAACTCATGGGATCACATGTGGGAGTCAGTATCGGTGAGGATGGCCCCTCGCAAATGGGCTTAGAAGATCTTGCCATGATGGCCGCCCAGCCTGGGGTCGTGGTGCTATACCCTTCAGACGCGATGTGTGCCTATCGAATGGTGGAAACCATGGCCAATCATCCGGGCATGGTCTACATGCGAACAGGGCGGCCCAAGACGCCAATTCTATACGGACCCGATGAGACCTTCGCCATTGGTGGCTCCAAAGTTCTTCGCCAAAACGAGAAAGACCAACTCACGATTGTGGCAGCCGGGGTCACCCTCCATGAGTCGCTCAAAGCCTATGACGAATTACAAAAATCTGGGATTGCGGTTCGTATTATTGATCTCTACAGCATTGCCCCAATCGATGCCGCAACGCTTAAGCAAGCCGCCAAGGCCACTAACAATCTGGTGTTGACCGTGGAAGATCATTACCTTCATGGCGGGATTGGAGATGCAGTTCTGAGCGCGCTATCTACCGAGGGTGTCCGCCTCCACAAGATGGGCATTCAAGAAATTGCCCATAGTGGAAAGCCGGACCAACTCCTTGACCACTATGGCATTAACGCACGTGCCATCATTGAAAAAGTTAAACAATTGGTTTAGCTATTACCATAAATGGCTTCACAATCCAGCATTGATTCCCTCCCTCTGTTTGCCTGCCTTTCAGAAACTGACAGACAGGAGCTAGCTAAACACGCCATCGAAGTGCCCATTCAAAAGGGTCAATTCATCTTTCGAGAAGGTGATCCAGCCGATTGGTTTCATATTGTTCAACACGGCAATGTGAAATGCGTCAAATCCAACCCCGAAGGACGCGAGGTGACACTCAAGGTCCTCATGCCGGGAGACCTTTTTTGTTGTGAAGCATCGGCGTTTTCTGGAGACGACCACCCGGGCTGCGCCCAATCCATGGGAGACGGGACCGTGATCAAAATCCACCGAAAGGCCATGCTCGAGGTCATTCAAAAGAATCCTGAGGCTGCCGTCAGCATTATCAATTATTTGAGTCATCGGCTGCGAGAATCACAAGACAATGCCAAAGCCTTTGCCCTAGACCGCGCCGAACAACGGGTCGCGACCCTTCTTGTCAATTTAGCGGAGCGGTCTGGCATTCAAGAAGAGGCCGGTATCCGTATTACGGTTCGCCTTACCCACCAAGACTTAGCCGATATGGCCGGGTTGACGAAAGAAACCACGAGCCGAATCCTCAGTCGCTTCAAAAAAGATCTCCTCATCACAGGGCATGGCAAACAATTGGTCATTGCCAACCTCCCACTTCTCCGGAAAATGGCTCCTCACCCTCTCCCTTAAATACTAGGTATTTTCTTCTACTCACTTTTTGCCTCACTCTTTTCCTCACATTTTTTCACCTTTTCGCGCTTTGATGATCTATATCATTGTTTTTTAACTATATTCCCCTATGATTAGCCTCAAGTAAGCAAGTAGTCGTTTTTATTACAGCACACAGACAAAGAAGGAGCACAGCATTTATGATTACTCCCAGCTCTATCCGTCGAGCAATCTTGGCGGCCTCCGTCATCACCCTCATAGGCTTCGGGCCGTCCTCTGGAATCTGGGCGATGGACATGCCAACCGAACAGGCCACACTCACCACTTTGCCGAAAGTTCCTGCACCCGTTACCAGAAAAGGACCGGCCAAAGTGGTCGTCAATGTTGAAGCCAAGGAATATGTGGGACAGTTGGCCGATGGCGTGCAGTATAAATTTTGGAGCTTTAACGGGACCGTGCCCGGCCCTATGATTCGAGTCCGCCAGGGCGATACCGTCGAACTCCATTTAAAAAATGATGCAACCAGTAAATTTCCACATAATATGGATTTGCATGCGGTCAATGGTCCTGGTGGCGGAGCGGGATCCAATTTGGCTGCCCCTGGGCAAGAAGGGGTGTTCTCCTTTAAAGCGTTAAGCCCCGGTTTATATATCTACCACTGTGCTTCACCGGTACCGAACATCCCCGCACACATTGCCAATGGTATGTATGGGTTGATTCTCGTCGACCCAGCGGAAGGATTGCCGCCTGTAGATCATGAATACGCCATTATGGAGAGCGAATTCTTCACGATGCCAAGCGCTGAAAAGGGAATCATGGAATTATCCATGGAAAAAGGCTTGGGTGAACACCCTGACCATGTCGTGTTCAATGGCAAAGCCGGAGCACTCATGGGAGAAGAGCTGCAAGCCAAAACGGGAGAAACCGTGCGCCTCTTTGTGGGAAACATCGGCCCGAATGGGACCTCTTCCTTTCACATCATTGGTGAAATTTTTGACAAGGTCTATGTGGAAGGCGCAATTGGCGGAACCGTGAATCAGAATGTGCAAACGACGCTCATTCCTTCAGCGGGGGCCGCGATTGTGGAATTTACAGTCGATGTACCAGGAGCCTACCTCCTGGTTGACCATAGTATCTTCCGCGTAGCCAAAGGCGCCGTGGGAATCCTTTCGGTAACGGGAGAAGAGAATGCCTCAATCTTCAATGCCATGAATCCTCAATAATATCTTCTTTTTGCACGAAGCGGGGGATGAAGCCAAAGGCCTCACCCCCCGCTTTGTCTTCCCCCCCCACCTCCCTAC
>JAOUQB010000022.1 GCA_029879555.1 Nitrospirota bacterium
CTAATTCAATATTGGAGGGCGTGCGCTTTAAGCAATTTTGGCAAAAAAAACGCCGATACACATCATTCGTCCAATAGGACGCGCCCCAATTCAAATGCGTATCCACCGTCGAGGCCAACGCCGCTAACATGCCTACCAGCATGAGCCCTTTCAAGCCAGGCGGCAATAGCAGATCGATTCCTTGAATAAACGTATATTCCCGCGCAGCCATATCAATCGTCCCGGGAAGTGGAGGAAAAATAACCAAGAGCCCCAATGCCAGCGGCAACCAGATCAGGCTCCGTAACAGGACTTGGGCGACGGTAAACACCACAGCCGCGAGACGCGCATCATGATCGCTACGGCACGCCATGGATCGTTGCGCCAAATACCCGGTCCCATCAGCATTCATCTGCAACAGCCATTGAAAGCCATACACGAGGAGGACCAACATGGTGGCATCTTTGGCACCAAACGGCGAGAAGGCCAAGAGCTCGTGACCGGTGATCATGTAGCCGGCGGCCGGCGTGAATTGTTCGTGGATTCGTAACGTGAGGGCCGTCAGCCCACCCACATGATCCACCACCACCGAAGCGAATCCCGCGCTCGCCAGAATCCCAATGGCAAATTGCACCAAATCCGTGTTGACCACACTTCGCAATCCACCGGTCGTCGAATACAGCATGGTCACCAACATTATGATACCGATTGAGAATAAATTGTTAGTGGAACGAATCCAAATGGTTTCGATCTCTAAACCTCCAACAGCAAAAGGCACACCAGCCCATTGCACGCTGCCGACGCAAAATTTAAAAAAATCCGCAGGAAGCCATTGATCCCACAGAAGAAATGGTTCAGCGAGACGTGTCGCCGCCAAAAGAACCATGGCCAGCACCGTGCAATTAACAATCGTGCCAAAATAAATGGCTTTGATCCCACGCAGGGCCGCCGCCGCTTGAGAGCCATAACGTACTTCCGTTAATTCCGCATCGGTCAGCACCCCCACCCGGCGCCAACTGGGTGCCAACAAAAAACCCATGAGAAGAAAGGCCAAGGCATAGATCCACAAACGCCAGAGGGCAAAGATCCCTGCCGTCGCGACCAAGCCCGTGACGAGCAGAGGTGTATCAGCCGCAAATTGGGTGGCCGCCATGCTGAGCCCAGCCTTCCACCCCGAGAGACTCCTCCCTGCCAAGAAATACTCATCGAGATTTTTGGAGGCCTGTTCGCGTTCACGCAATCCGGCATACAGCGCATACACTATAAACGCGCCTAGAATAGACCAATCCCACTTCGTCATGGTTTCCGCTTCTCACAACATGCCATAAGCGATTTACTCCCCCAGCATGCTCATCAGTCGCCACCCCAGCAAGGGCAAGAATAATCCAACCAGCACAAGAATGCCTCCCAAGCCCATCGTACTGAAGCTCACCAGATTGGTACGTGCGCCCAATATGTTAGGTGATTTTGACTGAAATCCCATACCGGCTGGTGGCCATTGCCCCGTCGCACGAATTCTTGCTCCGACATACATCACGTAGGCACCCATTCCCACCGCCGGCATCCCTGCCATCATGGTCACCGCCAGAAAGATGAATCCGATTTGATGAATGATCTCGGGTGTCGGAGGCGCATCACCTGACGTCACCGATGAAAGATATTCCATTGTAAAATAGATGAGCGCACCACCAAAAAGTGCGAGAATAGCCAACAGACTAACCATCAATGTTTTCTGGGAGGATTTCATAACCTTTGCAATTTCTGCAATGCCGTACTGGTCAATGAAGCCTTTCCTCTCACCCTTCGTTTCGTCCCTCATCGGGAGAACACCCTCAAAGAGGCGAGAGAATTTCAAAATGCGAAAAGAACGCTCAATCCACTTTTTTCTGATTCTGGCGGATACGTTCATGACACCGTCCCAACCAAAGCCCAGTCGCCAACCAGAGAGCCGCAATGGGCATCGCGGAAAAGGCCATCTGAGATAACCCCATGCCCCATGTATGGAACATGGAGACAATCCCCGTTCCCGTCGCATCTGCCCCTCGGTGGACCACCGTATCAATCACATTTTTGGCTTGGTATTTTTCTTCTCGTGGAACCACAGTAAACAGCGTTTCCCGTGTTGGTTTCGTCATAGAAAACTCTCCGGCTCGTCGCAACACCCCAAACCCGATCAACACCGGCAACACGGTCACCAGACCGAATACCCCAAATCCAACAAACGACACGATCGGCATCACCGCCAACATGACCACGACCCCAAACCGTGTCAGCAACCATCCGATGGCAAAAAACTGGAGCGTAAACGCGAGGACATTTATCCCCAGATCCACTGACGCGAACAATTGAATGCGATCTTCGGAATTCGGCATGACTTCGGGAATCAAAATGGTTTGCTGGGAATACAGAAACGTGGACAGGACCGAGTAACACATGAGATATAAGGCAATCCCTCTTAAATACGGCGAGCGTACTATGCGTATGACCCCGACCCATAAGCTAGGCGGAGCGACATCAGGGTCCTTGACCGTCGACAGATGTGTGCGTCCTAAGTCAATGCCATGATAGGCGTGGTACCACTTCAGCAACGCCACAATACACCCGACCGCCAACATTAAAAACATTCCCGATACCAACAAAAGGCCCTGAACCCCGACACCTTTTACAGCCATGGCCGTAATAAACGGTCCGGTCATGGCCCCAAGACTCCCTCCAGCGGAAATACATCCGAACAGACGGCGTGCGGCATCCGTGGGAAACACATCGGCCATAAAACTCCAAAACACGGACACGACAAAAAGATTAAACACGCTCAACCATACAAAAAAAACCGGTCCAATCGTCTGCAAACCAAATCCACTTTGCAAGGCCACAAAAAACCCCAAGAGGTTCAGGATAAAAAAACCATACACCGTTGGTAATAATCGACGAATGGAGAGGTGGCCCGCCAGCCAGCCAAACACTGGAATGACGGCCAGCATGGCAAGAAAGACAGCAGAAAATAACCAGGGAAGGGTGTGGGCTCCCGATAAGACGCCCATCTCATCTCGAACTGGCCGCAAAATATAATAGGCGGCCAAGAGACAAAAGAAATACAGGAACGACCAGAACAGAGCGGGAAGCTCATCCCGCTCAACCGGCACAACACGGCTCAGCAGCAGATGGAACATATGTGGCAAAGAATTCCGCATACCATAGGAATGGTGAATGATGTGGATAGCAGAAATTGACTACTTGCCTGAACGAAACGACGACAATCCCTTATGCACTAGAGTTTCCGAGGCGAATACAAGGGCAGGTAACGCCGCTGAGAAAGCATTTGAATACCCTTCAGGACAAATTATTATGACCGTCTCCCCCAATGAAACCCAAAAGGTAAGCCTCATGTCCTTTACATATACCTTGTGTCCCAACCAGCACGTCATCATACCGAAATCCTAAAGAGAAGCCATCTCTTTTCCATGTTTCATTCTTGTGCTATGTCTCAATTTTCAGGATAATGACCCCACGTCGTCCTCCACATCCCATGAAAGACCTGCCTGGTACTGACTTCTCCAATTCTCTCGAAAGGAGCACCTTCCCTTGAGTCGACGGACAATTACATGCCTTCTGGTCCTGTATTGGATCGTCGTCTGGGCTGCGGTTATTTTTCGCATCGACTATTTCCCCCTCACGTGGGTCCCCATGTATAGCGTGTATGCCCCAAGCGACACGATTTCCGCCAAAGTGTGGGACAAGGACCAATATAAAAAAGGCCTCAAGGTGACCCATCGCGACGGTTCGATCAGCTACGTCTCCTATAAGGATTTGAATATCCCCAAGCCAAATTTTCGACGGCTGTATTATTCAAGGATATTTGGCACCGCTCCACCAAAACATAAACAAGGCAATACGGAACTCGGGCCCCTCAACCGATGGATTCGAGGACTCGATAAGGGGGAACTGTATTTTTCAGTGGATTGGGAGTGGCGAATGTTTTGGACCATCAATAAAACCTTAGGACATGAACCACCCGATCCACAGTTTATTATTCGAATGGAGACCCAACATCAAAAACGGATCTATCGAAAAGCAGATTTATTTCATGGCCACACTTCGAAATTCGAACTGATCACCAACCACGCGCTTATCGAATGGAAAGACTCGTGGGTACCAAGGTGGGAACATGCGTTGTTATAAAAAAATAGGCGAGGCCTGGAATCACTTTTTCTTTACCGGCTTCTCCGGTGAAAGCCTTGGGCTCTTGCGGATGTATATCGGATGCGGTCTCCTAGCCTTTCACACCTATCAATTTGCCACAGTTTTGAGTCTCAAGCCCTTGGGTTCCATGTATTACTTTATCGAGCCTATTTGGTATTTCCAATTGCTGGGGATTCATTACCATATTCCTGCCCTTTCCTTTGTCATCTATGCCCTGCTGATGGGAGCCACCATCACCATGATCATGGGGAAATGGACACGATCATCCATATTAATCGTCATCTTGTGTATTTTTTACTTAAAAGGGGTCCGAGATAGCTTTAGCGGCGACGTCCACCATCGCTACATCATCCCCATGCAAATGCTGTTATTGTTTCTCCTATCCAAATGCGGCCAGGTCCATTCTCGTGATGCCAACCGCAAGGTCTATCCTCCCGTCCAGGAATGGGAGGCCAGTTGGCCTATTAAAACCATACAACTCTATGTCGCGCTCTTTTATTTTTGGAGCGTGATTGCGAAAGTCCGAGTGTCCGGTTGGGAATGGTTTGCCGGGGGAGGAAGAATTCAGGAAGTCTTAATTAAGCGATCGGTTCGATGGGGGCTCACGGGCGAAGGAGAACTGGTCAAAAACAGCTTAAGCTTTGAACTGGCCCAACATCCCGAACTCATTCAGATTTTTTCCCATCTGGTGCTCGCCTTCGAACTGGGTTTTCCTTTGATTTTGTTCATCAAAGCAGTGAAGCTACGGGCCCTCTTCTTGGCTGGCGTCATCACCTTTCACATTGCCACCTTTGTCTTAATGGACGTCAACTTCCTGTTAATTCCGTTTGTCTATCTCGTCTTCTTCGACCTCGTTCCCATTCATTCATGGCTCAAAGCTCGAACGGCTCACCTCTTCACGCGCCGCAACTCCGTGGCCTGTTAGACCTTTCCCCTGAAAACACATCACCTGTTCAGGTATCATAATCAAATGACCATTTCTGGCAACGGCCCACCCTACACTCACTTTCTACAGAGAACAGACCCCACGGCATGAAACAGGGACAACGCATCGCCCAGCACAAATGGGATAGATACCCGAGAATCATCGTCTTCGATGGAGTGTGCAATTTTTGCAATGCCTTTGTGAACTTTGTGATCGACCGAGACCCACAGCATCGCTTTCACTTCGACATGCTCCAATCTCCACCGGCCCAAGACATTCTGCAGCAGTTTCAACTTTCAACTGACGACTACGAAACCTTCCTGCTCATCGAAGAAGGAAGACTATTCACAAAATCCACAGCGGCTCTCAAAATTCTTCGACACTTGGGAATGCCCTGGTCTTTGTTTGGAATGTGCTTGATGATCCCTCGCCAGATTCGAGATCCGTTCTACGACTTTGTGGCACAACATCGATATCAATGGATGGGGAAATCCGACTCTTGCCGGGTACCGACAGAAGAAGACAAGAAACGATTCGTGTAAAGGGCTCTTCATCCCCTGACATTGCCCCACTTACTTCATTCAATAACAGTCCCTACTCGATCATGAGAATATCTTCGAGATGCGGCTGGCCGTACTCGGCCGACCCGGTTTTTACCAGAAGATTGGGAAGCATCTGAACCGTCCCGGCATGATGGGTATGGCCGCAAAGGACCGTCAGTTGGCAATCTGGGTGGGCGTGCGCCATTTCCAACAACACCTCCCCTATCGCGTGACAGGTAAAATACGGCAACCAATCATCATTACCCACCTTGCCTTCATACCAGCAGGCTTCTTTAAAAGGCGGAACATGCGTAAGACACACGATCTGTTGATACGAATCCACCGCTTGAGTTAACACGTCACGAAGGGAGGCGGCAGACGCCTCTCCCAACGCCTGAAGCTTGGCCAGTACCGCATCGCGATCCAACCCTTGAAAATCTCGAATCAGAGCTTGATCACTGAGCCTGACAGGAGACTGTTGATAATTTCCCAATCGACCATCTCCCCACCCATCATGCCCGATCAATGCCGTCTGGGGCGTCAGTGCAATGAGCCCTGAAGTCGAGAGATAGATCAACCCCGATTGAGTCAGGCCCCAATCCTCAATCTCCCGCCTGACCGTTTCAATGGACGCATGATAAAAATCGTGGTTCCCTAAGACAAAATAGAAAGGCCGATCAATCGCACACTGCATTTCATGAAGAAGGTCTCGCAAGCTCGGCGCCTCCGCAATATCACCGCTAATGAACACCGCATCAGGCTGATAATTTTGAATAGCCACATAAAAATCGGCGCGCTCATGCGGCTGAAGAAAATTCAAATGGATATCGGTTGTCCAAACCACTCGCATCATATGCCCACATTAGCAAAAACCAAAGATGTCCGCATGATGAACACGCCTCAAAAGCAAAGACACCACCAGTCAGTAGCGGACACAACTGCCCCATGGTATAACTCTATGACTCAGGAGTGACTTCAGACCTTCAAGCCATCTCACACACAAGAGGAGTCTCGCATGACAGATACATCCCAAACCGGAACAACGGGAAGCGAACTGGCCACCTTGGGCGGGGGATGTTTTTGGTGTTTAGAAGCGGTGTTCGATCAGGTCAAGGGGGTCGCATCAGTAGAGTCGGGCTACATGGGCGGCGGACGTCCCAACCCGACGTATGAAGCGGTGTGCACCGGAACCACCGGATATGCCGAGATTATTCAAATTCGATTCGATCCACGCATGATTGCTTTCGGAGAGCTTTTGGAAATATTTTTTGGGACTCACGATCCAACGACCTTGAATCGACAAGGCAACGATTCGGGCACTCAATATCGTTCAGCCATTTTTTATCACTCGCCCGAGCAGGAAGCAACCGCCAAACAGGTGATCGACACCTTAACGAAAGACAAAATTTTTGATTCTCCCATTGTGACTGAAGTGGTTGCAGCTTCCACTTTTTATATGGCCGAATCCTATCACCAAGAATATTTTGCCCAGAATCCCTCACAACCCTATTGCGCCTACCTCATTTCTCCCAAAATCGCGAAATTTCGCCAACAGTTTGCAGGCAAACTCAAATCCTCATAGATCCATTGTCTTCGCGGTTTACCCTCTATTCTCACCGGGACACGAACTTGGAGACCGTATCACGCAACCCTCCCCAAATATTCGCCTTCAAGGTGGCCTGATAGGGGTGAAGAAAAACTGACGTCCTGGGTGGACAATAGGGAACTTCGTTCGTCTCCACACCAATCGGCTCCGCCACCACCGTCCCTCCTGTTATGGGTTCCGTGCTCTGCACGACTAGTTGCACCCGCGATTCTAAGATACAAAATTCTTGATACCCTTGGGTCTGCGCAAGAGTGGCGTCGACAAACTTCACGCGATGACGGTCCGTCGAAAAGACCACATCCCCAACTTTCAAGGGTCCCTCAGGGCCAACGGAATAGAGCAGTACCGGCACCAGCAACACCACGACTATGGCCGCTCCAATAGAAATTAGTGGGGTCTTTGGAGATTCTGAAGAGTGATCATCCATCATGAATTTTTGATTCGGTTAATAGGGGCGCTTGCGAATATGAAGGGTGAACAATATTTTGGACAGGCCAAGCTCGAGAATAAAAAATGCACCCACCGTAGCCACAATACCGACCCACGTTAAAGGAAGCTGCTGCCACAACCCCAGCAAAGGCAACAGGCTTTCGGGAATCTGATCGAAGCCTAACGCCCTAGCCGAAGAAGGGAGTGCCATCCGACGCTTCACAAAACTCGAGAGACAATCCCCCACCATGGCCAAACTAGAAACCATCAGCCCAATATCCCATGACAACCCCATGCTAAGGGCAACCAGAGTTGTCACCAGGATGGCGAACACCACGCCACGATAAGTTTTAGACTTCCCCAACAGAGGTAGCCCATCAATGAACACACGCCCACCATCGATGGGTGCGGCCCACCGCTCATTGAGCAGCCACCGCCCGATAATGGGTGCCCCATTCGCCACAATAATGAGAATGAAGAGTTGAAGATACATCATGTGAAACGGCCCTACTCGTCGGCAGAAGTAGTCCGAGAGACAAGCACCTCAAACGTTGAGGGAAAACACACGGGGGTCTAGTTTACCGAAACCGAATAATGAACGTGGCTACACAGGACGTGTGAATGAAGAAAAATCAAATAGTTGTCGGTCAAGCAGTTGGCTCGGTCGCACATTCGTGAGCGCCGAAAAGATACTATCCCCAGAACCGGGATACCGACTTTCCCAATCCTTGAGCAGCGTTTTCACTTCTTGGCGTTTCAAGTTTTCTTGTGACCCGCAGAGATCGCATGGAATGATCGGAAATTTTCGTAAGGCGGCATAGTTGGCAAGATCCGTTTCCCGCACATAGGCCAGCGGCCGAATGACGACATGGTTGCCATCATCGGAACGTAACTTTGGCGGCATCGATTTGAGCGAGCCATTGAACAACATATTCAGCATCATCGTTTCTATCATGTCATCACGGTGATGCCCCAGAGCAATCTTCGTCGCTCCCAGCTTTTCTGCCAAGCCATAGAGAATTCCACGCCGCAATCGAGAACAAAGCGAACAGGTTGTCTTTCCTTCGGGAATCAATTCCTTCACGATCGAATAGGTATCCTGCTCTTCAATATGAAACGGGACCCCCAGCTTTGTGAGATATTCTGGAAGCACATGCTCGGGGAATCCCGGCTGTTTCTGGTCAAGATTCACCGCGATCAGTTTGTATGAGATGGGCGCGCGCGACTGCATCGACAACAACACATCCAACATGGCGTAACTGTCTTTCCCGCCAGAGAGACACACCATCACCGTATCGCCAGCTTCAATCATGGAAAAGTCCGCCACGGCCTGTCCCACTAACCGGCACAACCGCATATGCATCTTTTGAGTAGGCCCCGTGAAATGAATATTGATGAGTGGTTCTTGTGTGTCGTGCAACATATTTTAATCCTGATGAGAAAGAAAAATAGTCATGACGGATACTCAATCTTTAGGGCGACACTCCCTTGAGAGGGGACGCTAATCTCTTGTTCCACACGACCTAACGTTTCATGCCAAATCACCAGCGTATACGAACCGGCCGGAAGGCGCGGGAGTTGAAACGCCCCGAATTCATCTGTGACCGTAAAATAAGGATGATCGAAAACCTGAAGGGCCCCGGCCATAAAGGTATGCTTGTCACAACGAATCGCATACAATCCGGTCCGCTTGAGAGTTTTCGGTATCGGCCGGGAACCAGCCACTTGAGCCACATTCACAATCGTCTTTTTCCCCACGACCACATGAGTGTTATGCAAAATAGGATCAAGATTTTGAATTTCTAACGTTTCGCCAATTCGTCCTGCCGATACCCGCGGCGAAAAAGCGCACTTTGCATTCACGACAACGCGCGTAGACCCAGCATCATCAGGCATATGCGTGATGATGCCTTGAATGCTCACCACCGCATGTCGAACGCCCAATGTCTCAGCATGCACCTGAACAGGCTGAATCCGCACCTCTTTCCCACAAAACCCCTCATCAGCCGTCACCTGTATCGATTTAGCTTCGGGAACGATTCCACGAAACAACACCATTCCCTTCACCTGGGCCCATCCCTCAGCCGCCAGCCCCATTTCGGCCTGGCTCCCGAGGCCCATCAGGATAAGAATCAATACAGCGGGTACCGGCAACATCTGCGGAGTCTAGCCCTCGGCCTGAAGGTGGTCAAGATACAACCAGGGGGCCTCATATTTACTTCCTTTCCCATCTACTTTATTCTTTCGCCATCATGGCCCACACCAACCTCTCCCCGCGGCCATTATCCTTACTCTCCCGCCTTCGCGGCAAATGGCAGGGCAATCTACGGTTTCGCCATACCATCATTCTGTCCAGCATCATTTTAATCATTATGACCCTGTTGGCTGGCATCATGCTCTCCAAGCAACGCGCCATGCTCTACCATGCGGCCGAAACCAAAGGGTTAGCCTTTACCCAAGCATTTGCCATCGGCGGGTGGGCCGCCCTACAAAATAATCTCTTCCGTATTCAAGAAGCGCTCATGAGCTATCCGCCTGACCCGGATATTGTCGGCATCGACGTCGTTGACGATGACAGTATGATCATGGCCTCACAAATTCCCAGCCGCATAGGTCTGACCCTTGAAGATCCACAGTGGGTGGAGATGAAGCAGCAGCAGGAAAAAGTTTTACGCTATACCAAATCCGAAAAGGGTGAACCCATTCTGATTATGGTGGCTCCGCTCCTGGGGGATAAGGAAACGAATGCCTGGATTCGCGTGTCCTTTTCCCTTCAAAACGTCCGCGAACAAGACCTCCAATTAATGGTGAATATGAGCCTGATGACCATCTTGCTTATCGGTGCCGGCCTTCTCAGCCTCTATTGGTCGAAGCACCATATTTCTTCTATTCTTCAATCCGTCATTGACCAACTCCAACACTCGCTGGGCACTCGAACAGAATTAGGAGGGTACGCGTCTTCACTAATTGCCTCAGAGCCCGAAACGATTGGACACAAGGGTGATCTCGAACATTTAGAACACACCGTCACGAAAACAATTGGCTTACTGAAAACGCAATCAACCGCCTTACAGCACTCCGCCACCGCCCTTGAGCAGACGGTGAAAGAACGCACCAAAGCCCTGCTAGAAACTAAACAGTCGCTCGAGGCCGAAGTACAAGAACGCCAATTAGCCTCGGAACAATTAGAAAAAATGAGTCGGCAGAATCAGCTGATCTTAAACTCTGCAGGGGAAGGTATCTATGGATTAAACGTGCATGGACGCGTCACGTTTATCAATCCGGCTGGAGCCAAGCTTCTAGGTTACGACATTGAGGAGTTACTCGGAAAACCGATGCATGAAACCATGCACCACACCAAGCGAGACGGCAGTCTGTATCCACGACACCTCTGTCCTCTCCATGGCAATTTCCTCAGGAACCAATCTCATGGCGGAGACGAAGAAGTCCTCTGGCGAAAAGACGGCACCTCATTTCCGGTGGAATACATCAGTACGCCCATTCATGAAGGCGAGAAAATCGTGGGCGCGGTCGTCAGTTTTTCTGATATCACCTTACGTCGGAAAGCTGAAGATAAAATTCGAAAAAGTGAAACCAAACTTCGGCAAACTCAAAAAATGGAAGCCATGGGGACCCTCGCTGGAGGCATTGCCCATGATTTCAATAACATCCTGACCGCCATGCTGGGCTTCTCCCAGTTAGCCCAACTCAAACTGAGTCCTAGTGAGCAAAGCTATGAATACCTGAACCAAGTCCTCGTGGCTGGAAAGCGCGCCAAAGACCTCATCAAACAAATTCTCACGTTTAGTCGTCAAACTGAGCCGGCACACCAACCCCTGCAACTGTCGCCCCTCCTTGAAGAAGTGCTCACGCTGATGCAGGCCACTCTCCCCGCGACGATCGAAATCCACAAAGACTTTTCTGAAGATATCGGCATGGTCCTGGCCGACCCCATTCAACTGCACCAAGTCTTTATGAATCTCTTTGCCAACGCCGAACATGCGATGCGAGAGAAATCCGGGCGCATCATGGTGAAGCTCGACCATCTCTTGTTGGATCAGGACAATCAAGGAAAATATCCCGAGCTGAGCTTAGGCCCGTATTTTCGCATTAGCGTGGCTGACACAGGAACTGGCATTCCGGCTCAAACACTGGCTCGGATCTTTGACCCATTTTTTACAACAAAAGAAGTGGGTGACGGCACCGGCATGGGATTGTCGGTCGCCCATGGCATCATCGTGGCTCATGGCGGCACCATCACGGTGGAGAGCCAAGTAGGCCAGGGAACGACCTTTTCGATTTTCCTCCCCTATATCGATGCCACACCCAAATCGCCCTCTGAGCAAACGGAACTGTTTCAATACCCGAAACAGCATGGGCATATCCTCTTTGTGGATGACGAAGAGGCCCTCTCATCGATGGGAAAACATTTTCTTGAGCATTTAGGCTACACTGTCACTGTCTGCTCCAACGGCTTGACCGCCTTAGAAATCTTTCAATCCAACCCACACCAATTTGACGCCGTCATCACCGACCAAACCATGCCGAAACTCACGGGCGAAAAACTGGCCGTCGAACTCCTTCGCCTGAATCCCGACGTACCGATTATCATTTACACCGGCTTCAGCCACACCATAACTCTTGAAAAAGCCCAACAACTGGGAATTCGACGGCTCCTCCACAAGCCTCTTCTCATTCAGGAATTAGCGACCACACTTGAAGAAATTTTGCAGCAAAAGGTGTAGCATTCCATCATCACATGACTAGCATATTTCACGGACTCCCCCACAACAGTACCATCCACCAGGCTTTCCTACTCTAAGAGGAGATTGCCACATGAATCGAAAACGACAAATCCACGATGGCATCGCCGGCGGGCTTATTACTCTGGGAGTATTGCTGGGAGTGTATGTGAACCCCACATGGCTCTGGCTTCCGGGCATCTTGGGGGCCACGTTACTACAGAGCGGCTTTACCGGGTTCTGTCCTGTCTATTACATCCTGGACCAAACTTGTCGGGAGAAGTAACGCAGAAGACCGCACCACGCCCTCATGAGGAAAACTAGACGAGTACCTTTGGCTGAATGGACCGATCAACAGGGGCGCTGGGAGGATTGGGCTTTTTCCTAACCTGGTCATGAAGAACGACCAAGGCGGGACACTGTTTCACAATAGCTGATAAAAACCCTGGTTTATCGGCAGGAGAAATCATGAGATTCTGCTTGGACAATCCATACACAATTTTCAACCGGTCAATCGAACAGGCAGGGCTCGACAAAAGACTGCAGGTTGGGGAAATGGCCTCAATATCAGCCAAGGGCACCCGAAAGGCCAACGGCCCGCATCGAATAAGCAACAGCTCTCGAGTCACGAAATAACCAGTCCCGTACAACACCCACAACATCAGACCATCCATCACCACCAAGATGGCGACCACCAAACAGACTTCTACCCAAGAATTCCCAGGTACCGCCAGAGGAATCATGCCCCCAATCACACTCATCAGGACACTGCCCCAAATTAACCCCACCATCCACCAATCCCGCTTGGATGGAAAATAGCGGTTCTGACTAGGCTTGCTCGTAGACATGATGTAATCCCTAATTAAACCGATCCTCTCCAGTTCTTCCTCTGATTCATCGGCCAAAATCAGTAGCACCTAAAGATCCTAGAGAAGAATGAGAATTATAATGAGAAACAAATGGTGAGGTGAGGGTAAAGGCCCAGTGAGTAAATTAAGAGCGAATTATTGACTGTTCCTGCAATTTTCAAGTGAAAGCGGGTGACCGTTGGTGGGGTTGTGGCTGGACACTGCCCGTCAAGACAGAATCACCACAGCGCTTTTACAATAAAGAGGCTCGATAGCAAATGATCATATCTGCAGCTCACGTGATCCACGCCATTGAGTACTGCATCCACGTGATAGAGCTCACCTTCAACGTAGGTCTGACAGAATTTATTTTTGCCGATCATGATTTCCAAAGTATCATCCCCGCAGGCAGGCAAGAAACGGAAGATGGATTGATGAGGGGCTACCGTGCCAATCATGTGAGTAGTCTCACATGCCATGTAGACAACTGAATCAACGGACGAATTGGAAAGATTCTGAATCCTGAGCGTAGATGTCCCAAGCCAGAATACGTTCGGCGCAAGTAGCACAAAAACAATGGCCATAGCCCATCCAAAATAGCGCATTATCGAGCAAGGCCTCACGCCGCATATCTTAATAAATATCCCCGTGGCAAGACCACGGGGAATTGCAAGTTACATGGTGGTTCAATAAAGAAGTTAGACTGTCATCATGCACAAGTATTCTTAATTGCTCGTTGCAGGATTTCAGCGCCTCTCCTACTTTCTTGAGATTGATAGATCGTTATGGGCACCAACCATACGGATCGTATTTGTTGGAGGGACGCGAATAGCAAGCCCTCTGCGGCGAACGGGAACAGGAACGTTAGGTGCTATTTTTGGGTAATCGGAAACGTCTCGAAGAGACCGTAGGCTGTCAATCAGGACAGTCGCGGACTCAACATAAGGGGAGACCAGCTTCGAGAATGGTCATGGCCCTTGAACACATTTTCCCCCAGGTTGTCCCCCAAGATGGCGGCACCGAGGGGGATGAAGACCAAGGGGATTATTGGCTCAGCACGTGAAACGGAGCGAAGCGGATGGCATTCAGTTGCATCAAAGACTGGCGTTTTTTTTTATTATCTACGACAGTCCCATTGGCATTTGTAGAATAATCGCCTAAGCTACGTTCATGTTCGAAAACATCGATATCGAAACATATTCGGAAAGCATGGCCAATTGGTTCGGCGGAATATTCTGGACGCCGAACACGTTGTATCAGGGCCTGATCATCGTCGGGGCCTTTCTGATGGCCACCGTTGTCTCCCGCCTTATCCGCAAGCGTCTCATTGAGACAATTGACCGCTTGAACATTCCGGCACAAGCCAAGAGAGCCTTGAACAATTTGCGTAATCTTATTGTTCCACTGATCACGCTTGTTCTGGTTTTTATTGTGACTCGCATCACCAGCTCGGAAATGGTGAAGATGAACGTCGCCTTCAGTGAAGGCGTGATGAAGCTCCTCCTCGCCTGGATTGTCATCCGGATGACCTTGCAATTCATTGCCAATGGATTTGTCCGGAATTTCTTTGCGGTCTCAATCTGGGCGGTTACCGCACTCAGTATCTTCGGCGTACTGGATGAAACCAGTGCTGTTCTGGATGCCGTCGGCGTGAACCTGGGGGAGTTTAGGCTATCGGCGTTAGCCCTCATCAAGGGCGTTCTGGCCCTCTTTATTCTGTTGTACCTCGCGATCTTCGTTTCAAGCATTGCCGAGCGCCGTGTATTCCAGACGCAAAGCCTTACACGTTCATCCCAAGTGCTCATCGCCAAAATCATTCGCATCACATTGGTCGTATTTGCGCTGCTGATTGGCATTGCCAGCGCCGGCATTGACCTATCGATTTTCGCCATCTTTGGGGGGGCGCTCGGTCTTGGGATTGGGTTTGGCCTGCAAAAAGGCGTGTCCAACCTTTTTAGCGGCATCTTGTTACTGCTCGACAAATCAATCGAACCCGGTGACGTACTGGAGATGGAAAACGGCACGTTCGGCTGGGTTCAACATATGGGCGCACGCTATACGGAGGTGGTCACCCGCGATAACAAATCCTTCCTCATTCCTAACGAGGATTTCATTACGCAGCGTGTTGTCAACTGGTCGCACCATGGCAACACACTGATCAGGCTCGAAGTGGAATTCGGCGTGCACTACCGCCATAATCCGCATGAGATCAAGCGCATAGCAGAGGCCGCCGCCCTCAACGCTCATGAGCGCATCTGCCAGGCCCCAGAACCCATCTGCCACCTCGTGGAATTCGGGGAGAGTTCCATCAACTTCAAGCTGCGTTTCTGGATTAAGGATGCCGAAAAAGGTGTGACCAATATCCGCGGTGCCGTC
>JAOUQB010000227.1 GCA_029879555.1 Nitrospirota bacterium
TTGGTACAGTGCCTTCCCTATGTCGAGGCCACCAGAATTTCATTTTGAAAAGAAAAACCCAAAAGCGGTGATCTCTACCCCGTTAGGGAATATCGAGCTCCGGTTTTTTACGGATGATGCCCCTCGTCATGTGGAAAGCTTTCTGAATCTGGTACGGCTGAAATTTTACGACGGCCTGTCGTTTCATCGAGTCATCCCAGGGTTTATCATCCAGGGAGGCGATCCCCTGAGCAAGAAACCCGATCGTAGCCTGCATGGTACCGGCGGACCAGGATTTAGTCTTCCACCAGAAACCAGTGATCGCCCTCATCGTCGAGGAACCGTGTCCATGGCCAAAGTGCCACGCTCCGAAGATTCCACTCGGGACGTTTCCGATAGCGGCTCCCAATTTTTTATCTGCGTAGAAGACCAGGGCAGCTTGGACCGCACCTATTCTGTCTTCGGAAAGGTCGTGAAAGGGATGGATGTGGTCGATCAGATCGTGGCCGCGCCACGAGACGACCGAGACAACCCCTTACACCCCGTCAGAATGACCATTCGAGCTGAAGAATAGCTGGGGGTGAGAAGTGGAGAGAAAAAAGTCGGTGAATTGGAAAAGCAGAAACTCTTCTTATTCTGAAACCCGTCATTCTCGACATTTTTAATCGAGAATCTATCTGGGATTTATGAGATAGATATCTGTCGAAGACTTGCAGGTATAACAAATTAGGGATGGATACCTGCGACAAACATGCAGGTATGACAGAAAATGGATTTCGCCTGAAGCGAGAACAACGCTGGTAGGCCACTCGGTCAGACTCAGGACAAGCTTTTCCCCTGCTTATTAGACAAACACGATAGAAGCGTACGTTACTGTGGAATTAAATTGATCGGTAATTCCCCGATCATAACGTAGCACCTGCCCCTTGAGTGGTTCACTATCGCGCTGAAGCAATTTCATCAGCGTAAAAATTACCGAAAACCCTAAAATGCGTCGCTGATTGCCTTCTTTTAAAATAAATTCCGCGAAGCCTTCCGGATCAGCCTCTTCAACTTTTTTCAGCATCTCCAAATCTGTCTGCATACAGCGATGAAAGGAAAAGTCGGTGGGCGGCTTTTGATCGCCATACCGAATGCCGATATGCGCCAGATCAGCACTGCCAATCACACACACCTGTTGGCCACTGGCTTGAATGGCGCGCTTGGTGATCGTCAAGAATTGATCGATGCGATGAAAGAGTTGTTGAAACTCGCCGCCCGTCAACGTGTCCGGTGGAAAATCGACCAGAATCGGCACAATGGAAATATTTCGCCCTTCCCCTAGCGCATGCTGCAAAAATGGCAATTGCAGCTCCAGGCTATGTTCACGAAGATGGGAAATATCTTCGGCAAAAAATGTCTCACCCGCTTCTTTCCGTATCGCATCAAGAATTGTTCGATTCACCGGCACGGTCCCCAACGGCGTTTCAAAATCTTTATCCGTCAACGCAATACCGCCTTCGAGACCGGCATGGCAGGTCCCGATCAATACAAATACATCCGGAACCTGACCTTCCTGTAATTCCTGATAACCCCATGCGTAAATGGGTCCGGCATCTTTGATGTCAAAATTTGGCGCCACTAAGCCTTTAATGACCTGACCGGCGCATTCGGCCTTGCCTTTTTCCGGGCCTTCCTTTGAGGAATAGAACCCGTTGATCTGCTCACGCAATTTCACGGGATCAGCTTCATATTGTTTCCCCGCAAACGCCATTGGTCGCACCTCAAGCTTGCGATAGGCTTCAAAGGCTTGCTGCTGGACTTGCTTCAGCCGATCACCTTCTAAAAACAACTTCTCCTCCAAATCAGCCACCAATTTGGTGAGCTGATCGGGCATCATAAATTCCCCATACTTCTTCAGATATTCCCCACCTAGCTGCTCTAACGAATGCTCCCCATCAAAAAACTGAAACAGCCAGAAATAATTGAGCGGCAGCACCAGCTTTTCCGCTGACAACCCGGTCGGGTCCCACAGCACAATGTATTGCTCGTCCCCTTGCTTGAGAGGAGAATATTGCAAATTCCGAAGGATCGGGTAGTTTTTCGAATCTTTTTCCACAGTCTCAGTACTCATACGGGGGTCCAATCTTGAAAAATAAAGGATAATGCCTCAAAAAGGGTCATTATACGGGGCCCTTCCGCAGCCTCGCAACCAAGCAGAATATGGGTTTTAAAACGAAGCCTCAGGTATGCAAATGGCACCAGACTTGGTGGGCTTTTTCAGGAGGACCGATTTGGATCAGAGGCGGGTTGGTAGTTTTACAGATGTCCATGACTTGCGGACAGCGGGGGTGGAACCGGCAACCGTTGGGAGGGTTTAAGGGCGAGGGAACATCGCCGGAGAGAATCATTCGTTGGGACACGGCTGTCGGATCCGGCACAGGGTTCGCTGACAAGAGGGCTTGCGTGTAAGGATGCTTGGGCGCGGAAAAGAGATCTTCGGTTGGGGCCACTTCAGCTAATTGGCCCAAATACATGACGGCGATCCGGTCGGCCAGATATTGCACCACATTGAGATCGTGCGTAATAAAAAGATAGGACAGATGAAATTCCTGCTGAAGATCTCGAAGCAAATTTAAAATTTGCGCCTGAATCGAGACATCTAACGCAGACACCGCTTCATCACACACAATAAATTTTGGATTAAGCGCCAACGCCCGAGCGATCCCCACTCGTTGCCGTTGACCGCCAGAAAATTCATGCGGATATCTAGACTGATGCTCCGGCCTGAGTCCGACCTTCACAAACAATTGATTGACTCGATCCTGTAATTCTTGGCCTTTGGCGATTTTGTGAATTTTGAGCGGCTCCGACACAATCGACCCGATCGTCATGCGTGGGTTCAGTGAACTATAGGGGTCCTGAAAGATGATTTGCATGCGCCGACGAGCGTGTCGCAACTCACGAGGTTTCAAAGCAAGTAAATCCTCTCCCTCAAATGTGATGTCGCCAGCGGTGGGTTCCTGCAGCCTGAGGATCGACCGGCCCACCGTGGTCTTTCCACACCCTGACTCCCCGACCAATCCTAGCGTTTCCCCGTAATTGATCTGCAACGTAATATCATCGACAGCCTTCACCCATGCCGAGACGCGGGAAAAGATTCCGCTACGAACCGGGAAATATTTTTTGAGTCCGGTGACTTGAAGAAGTGCTGAGGTCGGAGCAGTCATAAGAGCATTCTTACTAACGACCTATAGATTTTTGGTAAACCTAATGAATTCATTGGCCATTATCGTTCCCCTCCTTTGTAAGGAGGGGTTTAGGGGAGGTAGAAATACCAGCTCGTCACCGACATCTCCAACTATATACATTGATATCTGAGACTTCATCCTAGCCTTCTACCCCACCTTGGTCCTCCCCTGACAAAGGGGAGGCAATGAACACGAAATCAAAAATGCTCTATCCTCTGTTTATTAGGAATGGACTCATCAGGAGCTTGCCGACCCATGGAGCCAGCACGAGGCTTCATGAGAGTCCCCAACTTTAATGATTGGTGGAGGTTGCGTGGGACATTGCTCCAACACATCGGCACATCGTGAGGCAAAATGGCAGCCGGAAGGATATTGCAGGGGCGACGGCACCGTCCCTGGAATGGCCTCTAACCGCACCTGCCGTTCTCCGGGACGCGGCAACGATTTCAACAGGGCACGGGTATAGGGATGGCTAGGATGCTGAAAGAGCGTCTTGACCTCAGCCCGTTCGGCGATTTTGCTGGCATACATCACAATCACCTCTTGCGCAAACTGTGCGACGACGCCGAGATTATGGGTGATCAGCAAAATGGCCATGCCCAAATCCTTCTGGAGATCCGCCAACAAATCCAAAATCTGTGCTTGAATCGTGACATCCAACGCCGTCGTCGGTTCATCAGCAATCAGCAAGTCCGGCTTGCAAGCCAAGGCCATGGCAATCATCACCCGTTGTTTCATGCCCCCGGACATTTCATGCGGATATTGATCGATGCGTTGTTCCGGTGAGGCAATTCTGACCTTTTCCAACAAACCGATGACTTCTTGACGAATCGCTTGCTTGGAAAGATCCGTATGAATCTGCAAGACTTCTCCAATTTGATCACCGATCCGCATCACCGGATTTAAGGACGTCATAGGTTCTTGAAACACCATCGCAATGGATTTGCCTCGTATTTTTCGCATGGCCGTTTCGGGCAGACCCAGCAGATCTTTCCCCTTAAAATTAATAGTCCCTCCCACCACTCGACCCGGCGAAGAGAGCAATCGCATAATGGATAAAGCAGCTACTGACTTCCCGCAACCCGACTCACCGACTAAAGCCAGCGTCTGTCCGCCATGGATCGTAAAGCTCACATCATCAACGGCTTTGATTTCACCTTTGTCCGTGAAAAACGACGTGTGAAGATTGGAGACCTGTAAGAGTGGGTGGATACTGGATGCCATTTATCGACTTCGCAATTTAGGATTGAGCGCTTCGCGCAACCCCTCGCCTACAAGATTAAAGGCCAGCACAACGACAAAAATCGCCATGCCTGGAATGAAGAAAAGCCACGGGGCGTCAAAAATAAATCCTTTGCCGTCAGAGAGGATATTGCCCCATGTGGCATCGGGCGGCGGCACCCCAAAGCCTAAAAAGCTCAATCCGGATTCGGTCAGAATGGCTGAAGCCACACCAATGGTGGCGGAGACAAATACCGGCGCTAAGGCATTCGGCACCATATGGCGAAAGATTATTCGGCCTTCAGGAATGCCCAGCGCCTTGGCGGCTGTCACGTAGTCCTGCTCTCGAAGCGAGAGAAATTCTGCTCGGACAAATCGTGCGGTTCCCATCCAACTAAACAACCCAATAATCATCATGATGGTGTAAATACTTGGAGGCAAAAGCGCGACGGCCGTCAAAATCAGGAAGAA
>JAOUQB010000228.1 GCA_029879555.1 Nitrospirota bacterium
GCCATGGTGAAAGAAGTCTCGGGCTTGTTGAAAAGAAAAGGGGCACGAGCCATTTATCGTGAGCGGCATTCAGAAAACGCCTAAGGCAGACAAGTTTGGTCTGAAATTCCAATGAGTGATTTGAGAGATGGATGCTAACGTGAAAAATGTGCCGAAGGCTGCTTTTCATCGTGAGGCCAATCGCAGGGATATCGGGCTCTATCTCCATGTGCCGTTTTGTGTGAAGCGGTGCCATTTTTGTGCGTTCTACTTGGTGATGGAAAACGAGAAGCGGATGGCACGATTTCTTGCGGCACTTGACCGCGAACTTGAGCTTTATCGTCAACACCCAGTTCTTGCTCATCGTGATGTCTCGACCGTCTATTTGGGGGGAGGCACGCCAACTGCCCTCTCTCGCACGCAATTATCTTCGGTCTTGGCGAGGGTGGCGAGGTCATTTTCTTTGACGGCTGATTGTGAAGTGACGGTGGAAGCCACCCCGGAATCCTTGACGCGTGAATATCTGAATACCTTGCTTGAAGCTGGAGTGACGCGATTGAGTATAGGGATACAAACCTTTGTCCAAGAAGAACGAATTCGCTTAGGCCTGTCCAGTACCATTGAAGAGGCAACGGCTGGAATCCGACTGGTCAAGCCGGCCGGGTTCACGAATGTTAATATTGATCTGATGTATGGGATTCCTGGACAAAGTTTTACCTCGTGGGAGAACACGCTCCGGTTAGCCTGTGAGTGGGAACCCACGCATCTTTCCTGTTATGCCCTTTCGGTGGAGGAGGGGACTCGGTTTGATTCTGCCTTCCGTCGTGGTGAGTTCCGATTACTAGACTCGGATCGAGAAAAAGAATTGCAGCTTCATGCGATTGAGCAACTAGAGCTTGCGGGGTTTTGTCAATATGAAATTTCCAATTGGTCGAAATCCGGTTTTCAATGCCGACATAATCGACGGTATTGGCAGGGGGAAGATGTTCTGGGGTTGGGTCCTAGTGCTCAATCCTATGTGGCCGGATGTCGTTTTGGAAATGTGGCCAATCTTGAGCAGTACTGCCTGCGCCTTGAACATGGGGACTTAGCCGTGACGGAACGAGAAACGCTATCGATTTTTCAACAACACAAAGAGCGGGTGGTCTTTGGTTTACGGATGCTGGAGGGGGTGCCAAACGGTTGGATTGACCTCAATGCACGCGATCCGGCCTGGGCGGCGTCATTGGCTTCCTTTCTCGAGAAGAAGTATCTCGTGCAAACGCCTGAACGTGTGGCACTGACGGCCAAAGGTCGTCAATTTGCGGATGAAATAGGCTCTCAATTACTCTAGGTCATTTGGAGATGTCGGTGTCAGGGGATCAACAAGAATTCTAGCCTGACTGGGCCAGGAGGGCGAGAAGGGAAGAGCCTAACCATAAAATACCACTCAATGTTAGGCCAAGCACAAGGATGATGCCTATGGCAATCGTGCTGACATATACCCAATCGATTAGGGTGGTGACTGGAGTGATTGTTTGAGAATGTCGATGGAGCAGCTGGGCATTTTGGAGATTACTTTTAAACCAGATGGAAAAGAGATCGCCAATAACGGGGATGGCTCCTACTCCCATGTTGATCACGATGTTAAGGGACATTCGCAGGATGACAATTCGTGGCACTCCAGCTTTGGTGGCTAAAAACAGGAGGGACGATCCAATCCCATTACTGATAAGGTCACCTATCCCGGGAATAAGACCAATGAGCGGGTCAAGGCCAATTTTAATGGTTGTCCCTGGAATGGTCAGGGACGCATCAAGTAATTGGCCTATCGCTTGGGCAATCTGACTGATGTTGTTATTGTTACCCTTGGTCTGGGAATGCTGTTTGGCCCAAGCGTGATTAGTTGAATGAGGACCGTTCGTCATGATGTTCATGGTACCAGGATGAATGGGGCTCGCGTAACTACCATGAATTTTCTCCAGCTCTACGAAAGAGCGGCAGATGGAAAAATTTTCTTCTTCAACCATGCGGCCACTTGCCTTAAGATGAAATTGTCGCAGTGAATCCTCTTAGCTCCATCCCGATTGTTCCTGGACCTGGCAATTCCTCAGGGCCAGCCGTGCCTACGCATCGTTTATCCAAAAGCCGATTTTTGGCCGGGCTGCAATGCCATAAGCGATTGTATTTGGAGATTCATTCACCAGAATTGGCGACTCCGCCCACGCCAGATCGTCGCGCTATCATGGATATGGGAACCGATGTAGGTGTTCTCGCCAGAGAGTTTTTCCCCGGTGGGGTGTTAGTCGAAGAAACGCATCGCCAAATTCCTGCGGCGTTGACTCGGACAGCTGAACTCATTGCTGATCCCAATGTGAAGGCGATTTTCGAAGGTGCGTTGGTGTGGCAGGGTATTCTTGTCCGTGTGGATGTCATTGAACGCCTGGATGCGGTTCGGTGGCGATTAATCGAGGTGAAGGCCACATCCAAAGTGAAGGCGACGCACTTGGATGATCTAGCGATTCAATCTGCGGTGTTAGAAGGCGCTGGGCTGGTTGTCGATGGCTGTTATTTGATGCATCTCAACACGCAATATGTGTTTTTGGGCGGAACGTTAAATTTGGAGGAAATGTTTGCGATTGATAATATGACAGAAGATGTGCAAGCACGTCGTGTGCTCGTTCAGCCGCAACTCGAAGAGATGTGGCGTGTGTTAACGGAGCCTGACCCGCCAATGATTCCCCCAGATGGACATTGCCATCAACCCTATGAATGTCCTTTTTGGAATCATTGCACCAAAGAAAAGTCCCGGCGTTGGGTGTTTTATCTTCCAGGGAGTTCGAAGTTGCAGAAAGTCTTGATGCGGGAAGGGGTGGAGACGATGGATGAGATTCCCCCCCATATTCAATTGTCGGATATCCAGCAACATGTGAAAGATAATGTGGAATGGATCTCGCCGCTGTTGCGTGCCCGTTTGCAATCGGTTCGATATCCGGTTCATCATTTGGATTTTGAGACTTTCATGCCGGCCATTCCGATCTTTGCTTACACTCGGCCCTATCGACCTATGCCGTTTCAGTGGTCCAACCATATTGAATATGAAGATGGGACGGTGGTTCACCATCAGTATCTGTGTACGGATGGACGCGATCCACGCGAGGAACTCGCGCAGCACTTGTTAGAGAGTTTAGGGGAAACAGGGTCGATCTGTGTCTATTCTGAATACGAACGGTTTCTTCTCTTTGCGCTGGGGGATGTGCTTCCTCAGTTTAAGTCGGCCTTGTCCAAAGTGGTGCGGCGCCTGTGGGATCTTCTTTCGGTCATTCAGCAACATTATTATCATCCCGATTTCCAGGGATCCTTTTCAATTAAATCGGTGTTGCCCGCCCTCGTCCCGGATTTAGCGTATAACGATCTGTCCATTCAAAATGGTGCGGTGGCGGCGGTGATGTACCAAAAAATGGTTTTTTCCGAAGCCGATCTCATGGAACGGGCCCAGATCGCACAGGCCTTGGAAGAATACTGTGGCCGCGATACCTTGGCGATGGTGGAGTTACGTCGAGTACTCATGGAGCGAGTCGGGGGGCTGTACCTTTAAGGTTAGGGAATCACTTGCGTTGACCCATCCTTCTAGCGCTGGTAGAATTTATCCCATCCTATCGTGTGCAGGCTCCATTGATTCCCTATGCCCTAGTTCCAAATTTTCCGATTCTTCTCGATCTAACCGTACTTGCTTGACGTAAACATGTTACACATTCTGGTCCTGCATGGTCCCAATCTCAATTTGCTCGGCACTCGGGAGCCGGGCGTGTATGGGTCGGCAACCTTAGATGAAATTAACGCCATGCTCAGAAGCTTGGGAAAAGAGTTGGGGGTCGCTGTGGAAACGCGACAATCCAATATTGAAGGGGAGTTGGTGACCTGGATTCAACAAGCTCCCTCCCAATTTCAAGGGCTGGTTTTAAACGCGGGTGGCTATACCCATACGAGTATCGCCCTTCGGGATGCCATTGTTGGGGTTGGCCTTCCGATGGTTGAAGTCCATATGTCGAATATCCATGGGCGAGAATCCTTTCGGCGGCGGTCGTATTTAGCCGCTATTGCGCTAGGGCAAATTTCTGGTTTTGGCTCCCAAAGTTATGTGTTAGGGCTTCGGGCGCTCGTCCAAGCCCTTCAGGATAACCCATAATTATTCATATTATTTTTTAATCAGGAGTACCCGTCGTGATTTCAACAGCCGATTTTCGAAATGGGGCGAGACTTGAGATAGATGGCCAGCCCTTCTATATTGTGGAATTTCAACATGTGAAACCCGGGAAAGGCCCCGCGTTTGTTCGAACCAAACTGAAGGGATATAAAACTGGGTCCGTGATTGATCGGACGTTTCGTTCAGGGGAAAAGTTTCAAGAGCCCAATTTAGATGAATGTGAAATGCAATTTCTCTATAGTGGTGGGGATGACTTTTCATTCATGGATACGACGAGCTATGAACAGGTGACCTATGCCAAAAGCCAATTGGGCGAAAATGTCGATCTCTTGAAGGAAAATACGGTCGTGAAAGTCTTGCTGTATCAGAGTGAACCCATTTCAGTCGAATTGCCAATATTTATGGAACTCAAAGTCGTGGAGACAGATCCCGGCATTCGCGGAGATACGGCATCTGGGGGGACCAAGCCCGCCACGGTTGAAACGGGTGCGACTGTCAAGGTTCCTCTCTATCTTGAATCTGGAGAAATCATTAAAATTGATACTCGGACACGAGCCTATGTCGAACGCGTTCGTTGAATAGCCTGAAGCCGTTACTCACCATTTTCGAATAGACAACGTATGCCAGATTCAACTAGAAGAGAAATTGAGGATCTTGTCGAACTCCTCAATCGGTATCATCTCACTGAATTGGAATTAGAAAAAAAAGGTGTACGGATTCGTGTGCGGC
>JAOUQB010000229.1 GCA_029879555.1 Nitrospirota bacterium
AGACCACGTGATGTTGGGTCATCTGCAGACATTCCAAAGGAAAAAGGTACCGTGATCGTTGCAGATCGTCTTCCATCATGACTAAGGGTGCAATAATTTTCTGAGGTCCCCATTGTCGATGCAGTTGTCCTGCACGGCGCAAAAGGTCGACAGATAGGTTCCGGACCACCAGGAGGATATTCAAATTCGACCGGCCCGTGATAAAGTCGCCGCGCGCCGCACTCCCAAATAGAATTAGTCCATCCATGTCGGCAGACCATTGCTGATGAATCTGTTCGATAAATCGAGCAAGAATATCTTGAGTGTCTTGAGGAAGATCTACTGAAGGGGAAAAAGGTACAGACATACGCGTGAAAATTCCTAGGATGGTTGAGGGTGGACAGGAACAACGCCGGCTCGGGGATCCGGCAAGAATCCGGCAGCCTGGAAACGATCTAGCCAGCCGAATGGGGCTGTTGCTCGAAGACCCGCTGTGGCCGAGAGGACTTGATATTGTAAGCGTCGATTGGCATCCATCGTGCGAAAGACTCGGTCTCGTAACATGGCAAGTAAGGGATTCCCGGTATTCCAAAAAAAGACTTCCTCATCAGCCAACCGCTGCAACATGGTGACCTGTGCCCGTCGCGCCGTTTCAAATGGTTTGAGCGCACCACATGACCAATCCTGAGACCGGTGACAATGTTCAAGCACATTGGCAAGCGCCACGGCATCTTCCATAGCTTGCATGCGCCCTTGCGACGCATGGGGATTCATCCCGTGGGCGGCATCCCCCATAATAACAGCCCGATCCATGACCCAGGTTTTGGCCCGGACACGCCCAGTACCCATATACGCTGTTTGGTTCCAGTCGACAAAAGAGTTAAAGAGGGATTCAAAGTCCGGAGCAATCACTTTCCATTGCTCCCGAAGCGCCGCCACTCCGCTCGCTTTCAGGTGTTCTAGAGAATCAGACGACACCATATACAACGCATAGACTTTGTTCCCCGGAGCTGGAAACAACCCGAGAATCGTTTGTTGCCCCACAAAATATTGCGC
This sequence comes from Nitrospirota bacterium, assembly GCA_029879555.1. Classification (GTDB taxonomy): domain Bacteria; phylum Nitrospirota; class Nitrospiria; order Nitrospirales; family UBA8639; genus Nitrospira_E. The sequence continues at coordinate 1,036 of JAOUQB010000229.1, forward strand.
TTCCTGCAATTCTTCGGAAGAGTCCAAAGCCGCAACTAAATAACTATCCTTGTAACGATGTAAGGAAGCCGGAACTCGCAGGGCTTCCCGAACCCGCGAAAACGGTCCATCGGCTCCCACGACAACCTGCGCGCCAATCCTGAGAGACACTCCATCAATCTCCGCTTGAACACCAATAATGCGATCCCCTTCATAAAGTAAGGACTTGAAGCTGGCCTGAAAACGAAGACCCGTTGGATTTTCTTGTTGAAGGCACTCAAGGATGGTGTGGTGAACCACGTTTGGCCACATCACTAATGCGCGATTGAACGGGGCCGGCAACATTTCATAATCAATGGTACAGAGTCTGGTTCCGCCACTTTTTCGAAAATGGAACAACCGCACAGGTTTCGAGGCCCCAGCGGGTAATGCATCCAATAATCCTAATTGATGAAGGAGGGCTTGCCCGTTGGGTTGAAGGATTTCACCTCGCAATCCTTGTGGGGGACCGCCAGCTTGCTCTAAGACAAGATTGGAGATGCCTTTTCTGCTTAAGGCGATCCCCAAAATGGCTCCACCGCCTCCCGCCCCGACAATGAGCACATCTGTGGTGAGATCCATACTTACCAAAATTTCAAAAGCACAATATTAAAGAAAGACATGAATTGTCTGACAAGCAGAAATGACTTTAATCATTCGTAGCACTTAAGGGCACTGAATAATACGGACAGATCCTACTCGGAAAAAATCTCTTGAAAATGGTCTTCCGATTCTTTCCAGGCCTGTGGATGGGTCGTTGAGAGCCAATCACGAAGATAGAGCTTTTGTTGTCCAGACAACATACTTTTGATTTGGTGGGTGCGCCCTTGTAGCGGTTGAAGAAAACCCACTTTCTTCACGGGGTCCAGCGTAGCCGTCCGCACATACATCGTGGAATAGACCGAAGGCTTGTCCTCATCGCCATCACCCTGAAGCCATACTGAAATATATTTATCCATCTGCAAGCCAGAACTATCCAACGCCGGATCGGTTTCATGAAATAATTCGTTTTCGGTCTGTTCCAATGGAACGGCTTCCTCTGCTCGAAATAGAAAATTTCTCTTCCACATACGCCTTCATCCTTCATTAATAGGCACGAACTACGTAACCGAAACGATAGTCTCAAGGCATTCAGAAGAAAGTCAAGGCAATCCATCGCTCCTATTCTTTTCTTAATTTAGATATTTAAATTGGACTACCTTTTAGGCTAAAATCTTATGTCATCTCCCAATCCTAGTCGTTGTCACCCCCACCGACCTCCGGGAATATACCTGTGTACGTAAGATATTGACTGACTCTTTCTATGGAGGATTCATTTGTGAAGACACCATCTACATGCGGACGATTCTTCTGGTGCCTCGTAGGCATACTCGTATTCAGCGGCTGCCAAGGCACCGGGAATACCGTCAACTTTGACCCCCGCGCGATCTCGACTCCAAGCCGGGCAAACAGCCTTCATCACGAAGCCCTGACGATTTTAGTGGAACCATTTGAAGATGCTAGACCACAGCAACAGCGACTGGGCGCTCGAACACATTTATGGGGGGGCGTCACGAATTTTAACGCGTGGAAAGGCAATATCAGCGAAGGCATGGCGAATCTTGCGGTCGACTATCTCAAACAGCAACAATGGCAGGCCTCTCAAAGCACAGCCGGTCAACCAGGTGATGCCTCCACAGTTGATGTCATTCTGACCGGGACCGTACTCTCATTAAATGCCAATGCCAAAAGCGGATTTGGATTTACAGATATTGTGGTGGATATGAAAGTGCGATTTGAAGCCAAAAATAAGGTTGATGGAAGTACAGTGAGAATGGTCTTGGGAGCCAATGGTTCAGATTCCGTGGCGATGTTCGATCCCAAAGATGTGGATCGGCTGATGAACCTGGTGGCCAAGGATTTATATCATCAATTGTTTCAAGATCTGACAGTGAAGGATAAGGCTTTTCATTTACAACCCGGGCGCTCATAGCCTTTCTTCATCCAAATATGCCAAAATTAAAAAGAGTAACAATCAAACCCAATGTCATGGCTTCATCAAACCCAGGAGGTGGCTCACACGACTTTCCCTAGAGATCGCTAAAACGCAAGAAAACAGTCTCAACTTCTCCAGAACACGCCATTTTTGCTCTTGAATGATTCTTAATTTTTTTCGTCATTATTAGGCGTACTGACTGGGAAAAAAGGAGTTGTGAATGCATAGCGTGACCACTGAGCCTTCCGTTCCTCAAGCCAACATTTTAATTGTTGAGGATGAGCAAGGCCCTCGAGAAGCCTTAAAAGTCATCCTCTCCCCTTACTTTAACCTCTATACCGTTGATCGTGCCGAAGTCGCGCAACAGATCCTAGCCACCCATCCGATTGACCTCGTGACCCTGGACCTCAAGCTCCCCGACCAGCCAGGGACAGATCTCCTCTCCCAGATTCGCGCGAATGGCCATGATGTCGATGTCGTCATCATTACCGGTTATGGCACGCTGCAATCAGCCATTGATGCGATTCGTCATGGTGTCGCGGCGTATATTCTGAAGCCCTTTAATGTGTCCGACCTCTTGGAGGTCATCAAAAAAACTCTTGATCGACGGAAACGCCTTTCTTCTCTCCATGGAGCACTTCAAGCTCTGGGAAATCTCTGGTCTTCCGGGATTGATGTCAAAACGGCAATGGCGAATATTGAAACCCTGCTAGGGGCCAAGCATCCGGAGCTTGTTCAACATGCCAGTCGGGTCAACTTTTATGCCTCATTGCTCACGGAACATCTCCAACTCTCTCCAGAAGATCGAGAAGCGATTCACCTGGGGGCCTATTTGCATGATATTGGGAAAATTGGCATCCATGATCGACTGATTGCAGGACACGACGCTCTCTCAGATCAAGACGAGGAGCTCATGACCTGCCATCCGACGATCGGGGCACAATTCATCCATGGGCTTCCATTTCAACCCATCGTGGAACACATTATTCGTTCCCATCATGAAAAATTTGACGGATCAGGATTTCCTGAAGGTTTGGCAGGAGACGAGATTCCCTTTCCTGCTCGAATTGTCAGTCTTGCCAACATATTTGATAATTATGTCACGGGGCAGGGAGTCGCTCCCCATGCCATGCCGGTACCGGAGGCCCGCGAAAAAATTCGACAGGAAGGCGGGAAGAGCCTTGATCCCCAATTAGCCGAGTTATTTGCCGACGTCGTCTGGTAACACGTTGAAGACCATCACATTCAAAAAAACGATCAGATCTCCACAATGAATAAAACCATTCCTCACATGACGCCATTAACCCATTCGGAGACAACCGAAAAATGGGAACAAGCGTTTGATGCGTTGACGGATCACGTCATGATCCTAGACCAAGGCGGGAATATTGTATGGGCGAATTTGGCGATTCGTGACCAAGTTGAACCACACCTAGGATCGATTGTCGGACAGCATTATCGGCTCCCCTATTATGGTCAGCACCTTCCTGTCAGCCCTCCACCATGGGAAACCGTGTTAGCCGGAGCACTGTCCGCTATCGTGGAAACCTCGTTTCCGGCACTACCCGGTTATTTTCTGGTGTCCTGTTATCCCTTGTTCGATACCCAAGGAATCCAGTGGGGCGCCATTTCCGTCGTGAAGGATATTACGGACCGCAAGCGCATCGAAGAAGCCTTAAGAAAAATAGCCCAATCCGATCCCACGCCTGGAAGTATTGCCTTTTTGCGATCGTTGGTCAAAGACTTGTGTAAAGCCCTCAATGTCCCCTATGCCATTCTGGCTGACCTTGAGAATGCCGCTGATCCCAATGCGCATACGGTCGCCATCTGGGCTAAGGAAACGTTCATAGAAAATCTTT
>JAOUQB010000230.1 GCA_029879555.1 Nitrospirota bacterium
TTCAATGGTTGGCGCGGACCAATTAGATCTCCCCATGGATTTTGATTCCTTAAAAAAAGCGGGAACCGGACTGGGTTCTGCTGGCGTGATTGTCGTGGATGATGCGACCTGCATGGTGGAGCAAACCCTAAAGTTTTCCCATTTCTTTGAACGAGAGACCTGCGGTCAATGCCCGCCCTGTCGAATCGGAACCGAACAGTTGGCGACGCTGATTCGAAAAATTGAAGAAGGCCAGGGCGAAGAAAAAGATCTCGCCAAATTATTGCAGATTTGTGGATTTGTGAAAGGCACAGGTTTCTGTACATTGGTCACTGGAGCGGCCGTTCTCGTACAAAATAGCTTGCGACTGTTTCGTGCTGAGTTTGAAGAACATATTCGTTTAGGGCGCTGCCCTCACAAACCGGCCCAGGTGGCAGTGGGATAAGGAAAGAGTCCAATGCCTCGCGTTACGTTTATTCATCCCGAAGGAAAAAGTGGAGAGGTGCCGGCTGATCTGTCCCTTCTCGAAGCGGCTGAGCAAATGGGGTTTCCTCTCAATCATGATTGTGGGGGCAATGCGTCTTGTACGACCTGTCGTGTCGATGTGGTGGCAGGATTGGAAAATTTGTCCGACATTGATTTTGATGAACAAGATTTACTGGATCGAGAAGCACTTATCGAACCGTATCGTCGATTAGGATGTCAGGCCCGGGTCCTCGGGGACGTTATTGTTCAAGTTCCGGAGGAAAAGTGGGAAAAAACATCATTGGATACCTCTCAAGAAGTTGAGACCTCTTCCCAATAGCCTATGTGCGTCTGTTGAGAGATCAATAGTCCTTTTTATCACCGCAAACACGTTAGGCCGAATCACCAAATCGCCATGCCACCTGTCATGTCCATCACGCGAACGTATGCGTTTTGCGCCGCGCATCGCTTACATACCGAACAATTGCCGGACGATGTGAACCAAACGATTTTCGGCAAGTGCAATAATCCGAATGGCCACGGTCATAACTATACGATTCAAGTCACCGTTCAGGGAGAATTGGATACAAAAACTGGACTCATCACCGATGTAAACCGACTTGATCAAATTGTACAGGACCTCATTGTGACTCGTTTCGATCACCAACATTTGAATTTCGATCCCGCATTTCAAGCGCTCACGACCACTGGAGAAAATTTAGCGAGTGTGATCTGGGATTTATTAGTGGATCGGATCCCATCAGGCCGATTGGAAAAAATTGGAGTGGTCGAGACCCGAGACAACTTTTTCGAATTTGTGGGTGATCAGAAGTCGGCAATTCTTTAGCGAAGTGATTCCACCAACTCAAGAGCATGGAGTGATATGAAACCAAAATCGACGAAATCCAAAGCCGCATCTCAATCACGAAATATTCGAAAGATTGCGGACTCGGATAGGATTGAAATCGGGGAGCCGGATTCCATTCAAGATATTGAACCCACCATTCGGAAATTGCTCAGCCAGCTCGGAGAGAATCCGGATCGCAATGGGTTGCAGCAAACGCCAAAACGGGTAGCCAAGGCCCTTACCTATTTAACGCAGGGGTATCATCAAGATATCGACACGCTGCTCAACGATGCTCTCTTTCCCATTCAGTACGATGAAATGGTGATCGTAAAAGACATCGATTTTTATAGTTTGTGTGAACACCACTTGTTACCGTTTTTTGGCAAATGTCACGTAGGCTATATCCCTCGGAAGCAAGTCGTGGGGTTGAGTAAAGTGCCGCGAATTGTCGACATGTTCAGCCGCCGCTTGCAGGTCCAAGAACGATTAACCGTACAGATTGCGCACACGATTCAGGAAAAACTCAATCCGCATGGCGTGGGAGTGGTCATGGAAGCACGACATTTATGTATGAGCATGCGCGGAGTCGAAAAGCAGAATACGGTCGCAGTGACCAGTGAAATGCTCGGGGTATTCAGAAAACAGCAGCAAACACGCGATGAATTTCTCAAATTGATTAAGCAACGAGGCGGTGATGCGGACTAGGTTCATTGGGGTTGTCAGCCGCTTCGTCTTCTAGGGGTGCCGGATGCTACCCCCTCTTGACCATTTTTCGCGAATCAGCTTAAATGCTGCTCATATTTATCCGTAGTGATTTTCCCCACGGATGGGCTAGGAGCGCAGGATGCGCCGGTCTTATCGTTAAATATATTCCCTTCCCCCACAAACAAAGGCGCCCCCAAATGGCGGGCCGGAGTGTCTGTCCGCGAGCAACTCTTTCAGTCGTAATCTGCATTTCTTGAAACTTGTGATTCTCGAAAGCTGAACACACGCACGACCGTTCCGGTTATCCTAGGATCTATAGAGCACGTTGGTTTAGAAAGGAATTCAAGGCCTGATTGAAGGCGGCTGGCTGTTCGATATTGGAAAGGTGGCCTGCGTGAGGAATCGTCACTAAGGTTGCCCCAGGAATTCGTTGAGCGAGGTATTCCGATTCGGTAACGGGGGTAGCTTGATCGTCTTCGCCCACGATAACCAAGGTGGGGCAAGTGATGGTCGGAAGCAGATCGGTTGAATCGGGTCTGGCAGCCATCGCCACCAAATCGACCACAATTCCCGCCGTAGAAGTTTGCAAAATCATCTGCCGAACCTGTTCCACAATTTCAGGACGCTGGTTAAGGGTTGCAGGGGCCAGTAGTTTTGGGAGCATCATGTCGGCAATGGCTGATGCCCCATCCTTGAACGCCACTTCCGCCATTGAAGTACGTCCGGCTTTTCCTCCCTCACTATCCGCTTGAGCTCTCGTGTCGGCCAAGACCATCGCTTTCACTCGATGCGGATAATTTCGATAGATCGAAAAGAGGGTATACCCGCCCATCGACAAACCCACAAACACGGCTTGGGCAATCTCGAGATGATCGAGAAGGTCGATGACTTGTTTGGCAAAATCGTCCAACGAATCATGCCATAACACGATGTCGGATTCTCCATGTCCGCCAAGGTCAATGGTAATCACTCGATACGTGTCTTTCAGGGCATCGACTTGCGGTTGCCACATAGCTTTGGAAAGTGGAAAGGCATGGATAAAGACGAGGGGCGTGCCGTTCCCTTGGTCGGTATACCCGACGGTAACTCCATGAATGACCGCCTTCACCCTTCCCTCCCTTTTCGTCTACAGCATCCGCATCGATTCTTCTCGAGAGATGCCAACAAAGAGCAATTTTCTGGTTTCATTTGCAGGTGCATGACCGGTGGTTATAGCATACCAAGGGTAGAGAGGTAATTATGAAAGCCACTCTCACGAGTACATGAATTCTATTAACTTTTAACTAGAATGCTTCACCACTCCCTCGCCCTTCCAGGGAGAGGGTTGGGGGGAGGGTGAAAGCTCATCGAAAAATTTAACCACTATAGGGTTATAGCAAGAACCTATGGAATTATTTGAATCAACGTCCCAGCCCGATCTCTTCCCTCAATCAGAATCTTCTAGCCATCGCCAAGCTCCCTTAGCGGAGCGGATGCGCCCACAGAACTTCGAGGAGTTTGTCGGGCAGGAAGAGGTCCTGGCAGAAGATCAGCCTCTGCGAATGGCCATTGAACAGGATCGAGTGCCCTCACTCATTCTGTGGGGACCGCCAGGCACCGGGAAGACGACCCTGGCCAGTCTTATTGCTAAGAAAACGCAAGCGACCTTTGTGCTCTTCTCAGCGGTGCTCAGTGGTGTGCCAGAATTGCGCGGCTTACTAAAGACTGCGGAACAACGCCGCAAAGTGTCAGGCCAACGCACGCTTCTCTTTGTGGATGAAATTCATCGATTTAATAAAGCCCAGCAGGATGCCTTTTTGCCCTATGTCGAACGGGGAGATATCACCCTCATTGGGGCTACCACCCAGAATCCTTCTTTCGAGGTGATTGCCCCGTTGTTGTCGCGGTCAATGGTGGTGGTGCTCCAATCCTTAAACGATGAGGCGTTGGGACACATCTTGGATCGTGCCCTTTCAGATACGAAACGGGGTCTGGGATCTTCAGGCGTCACCCTTACTCCAACCGCCAGGTATCTGCTGATTGGATATGGCAACGGCGATGCGCGGTCCATGTTGACAGGTCTGGAATTCGTGGTCAGTCAATATGCCGCAACCAAGAAGCCAATGACGATCGATAAGCCGCAGGTCGAAAAAGCCCTCAAGCGGAAGGCCTTACGCTACGATCGTGATGGGGAAGAACATTACAATCTGATTTCCGCCTTTATCAAAAGTATGCGGGATTCCGATCCTGATGGGGCACTCTATTGGATGGCGCGGATGTTGGAGGGGGGAGAAGATCCCAAGTTTATTGCCCGGCGCATGATGATTTTTGCCTCGGAAGATATCGGGATGGCGGATCCGCAAGGACTTCTGATTGCCTCAGCCGTCTTTCATGCGGTGGAGGTCATCGGCTTACCCGAAGCACAAATCAACCTGGCGCATGGGGTCACCTATTTAGCCACCGCTCCTAAAAGTAACGCGTCGTATGCCGGGATTTTGGCGGCCAGAAAAGATGCGAAAGAAAAAGGCAATCTGCCGGTGCCGCTGCATTTACGCAATGCGGTGACTTCCCTCATGAAGGGTTTAGATTATGGAAAAGACTACCGCTACGCCCATGACGATCCCAAGGGTGCCAAAGCCCAAACCCATCTTCCCAAAGAATTAGAAGGCCGAAAATATTATCGGCCCAAAGATCCTTCTCCTTCTGATGAGGAAGAAGACCTCAATTCCCCTTGGTTATTCAACTTGTGATTCCCCTTGGTCTTGCCACGGGGATAATAATTCCTAACAATAGGTGGGTGAGGGCGTGAATTGGAGAGTGGTCGAACGGTCTGTACAACAGCAAGGTAAGCCGCAGGAAGAGCTGCGCCAGTTAGCCCTCTTCTAATAGCCTGTGGTCTTACCGAGGG
>JAOUQB010000231.1 GCA_029879555.1 Nitrospirota bacterium
AATGGTACACCATCCATGAGGAATTCCATCAATGCCACGATCATAATATAAAGGGATAACCTCTTCTTCCAGAAGACTGTAGAGATTGGCACAATCCCAAACATCCTGCTTCCCATCATCCACCAGTTCATCGAGGAGAGGGACGGCCCAGCCATTTGACCCATCATACCCCTCTTTCCACCATCCGTCTAACACGCTCAAATTGGGCACACCATTCAATGCCGCCTTTTGGCCACTGGTCCCACTGGCTTCCAAAGGGGGACGGGGATTATTGAGCCACACATCCACGCCCTGAACTAAGAACTTGGCCACATGCATGTCATAGTCTTCGACAAACGCAATATGGCCACCCAAATTATGGTCTTTGGCAAATTGATAAATGTGATGGATCAGTTCACGTCCGAACTGATCAGCAGGGTGCGCTTTCCCCGCAAAAATAATCTGAACGGGTCTCCAGGGGTTCAGCAGAATATTTTTCAAACGATCCAAATCTGAAAACAACAACGTGGCACGTTTATACGTCGCAAATCGTCTGGCGAAGCCTAGCGTCAAAGAATGCGGCTCAAATAAGGCGCCACTCGCCAACACTTGGGTCGGATCCATCGTCCCATCCATCCATCCTATGCGAGCCCGCTGACGGACAAAAATGAGCATCTTTCGTTTCAGAAACTGTCGGGCCTCCCATAATTCCTCATCTGGAACATCGTGGATTCGCGTCCACAGGTCTGGGTCATCACACTGGTCCCGCCAGGCGTGTCCCACATATTTCTGAAACAAGACATCCATTTCCTTGGCAATCCACGTGGGCACATGCACCCCATTCGTCACACTGTGAATGGGCACATCCTGAACAGAGCGGTCTGGCCACAGAACCTGAAACATCTTACGAGAGACGTGCTCATGCTCCGCACTGACGCCATTAATGAAGCCCGCATGGCGAATGGCCAATGCCGTCATGTGGAATTGATCCCCACCAAATTCAGGATGATGGCCTAAGGCCATGAAATCATCCTGAGTCAGCCCCAACTCCTCCCACCACCAATGACAATGTTCCCGAATGAGATCACCGGAAAAAATATCGTGTCCTGCAGGAACCGGGGTATGAGTCGTAAAGACCGTACTGTCACGCACCTGCTCCACGGCCTCAGCCAAGGAATGTCCTTCCTGGATCCGTTCCCGAATGCGTTCCACCAAGAGGAACGCCGGATGCCCTTCGTTGGCATGCCACACCTGGGGCTCACAGCCCACGGCACGCAACGCACGGACGCCACCAATACCCAGCAAGAGTTCCTGACACAATCGTGTACGATGATCGCCGCCATACAGACGAGCCGTCAGATGACGATCTTCTTGAGAATTTTCAGGCGTATCGGTATCCAAAAGATACAAGGCTACTCGACCCACTTTGATACACCACACCACACAGGTCACCAAGTGATCACCAATGGGAACCTGCACCTTCACCCCATCACCAGAAGGGGTTCGCGCCAAATCAATCGGCATGGCCATTTGATCAACCGAATCATACACGGCTTCTTGCCATCCCTCCGCATCAATAACCTGCCGAAAGTACGCTTGGTTATACATAAATCCGACCGCGACCAAGGGAATTCCCAGATCACTGGCTTCCTTGAGATGATCACCCGCGAGAATCCCCAACCCCCCGCTATACAACGGAACCGAGCGATGGAGCCCAAATTCGGCTGAAAAATAGGCCACTTGGCCTCCGCCAAACTGAGGATAGGTCGTGCCAAACCAATGGTCCTTGGCCCCCAAATAGTCGTGGAAGGCATTCATCGCAGCCTGATATTTTCGAATAAACACCGCATCCTGCCGAAGCCGTTCCAATCGACCAGGATCAATTTCTTGCAGCTGCCTCATGGGATCATGATGGGTCAAACGCCACAAGGTCTGATCAAAGTAGGTAAAAACCGAGCGGCTTTCCGGCGACCAACTCCACCAGAGGTTGTGGGCTAATTCCGTTAAATTTCTAAATTCCGTAGGTAAGGTTCTCGACCGACTATCCATGAACAGGCCTCACATCGGTGTGATAGATAATAGGGGGAAGGCGGTATCACGAAGGGACTTCGTGTACGGTATTAGCATAGGTGAACGTGAAAAGATGTCAAGACAAAGGGTAGGTTCTAGAAAAATCAGGCATGACCAACCGGGCGACTCACTCCAGCCTTCGCGAGGGAAACCACGACAGCATAACGCTCTCCGACAATACGCGTCACACGATTCATATGTTTCGCCAATTCCTTGGCTTCCTGGGGAGGAAGATCATTGCGAAACTGTGGATGCAACCCCCACCATGTTTCCACTTCCTCATCGCCCTGAACCCGCGACACAACACTGATGAGTTTAATCAGGGCTTCCCCACTGGTCCCAACAGGGGCACCGAGAGGAGTCGCGGATCCAGATTGGGTCACGATCGAGTCTTCGGCCTTTGGCTTCTCGTCCACAGAAGCAGGTGCCGACGACGACGCTTCGCCTTTGGGTTTCGTCGCATCGTCAAAGAGACTTTTGAGAGCCGGCACAACGGCAGACCCACACAAAAATGCGGCAGAGGTAATTTGCTCCTTGCCAGTGGCCCCAGCTTTAGACGCAACTCGCTCAGAGAAAAACTGAAAATATTGATCACGTTCTTTGGTTTGATCGGTCACGACAAATTTAAACCGCTCATACACTTCGCGACTCTCCGCAACCGTTTGTCCCACCGACAACATCACCTCCATATCATCAATCTCCGTTGAACTGAGAGACGGTGCCAACACCGTCTTCAACTCATGCGAGACCGAATCTTCCAAACTATTCATAAAATCTCGCTGAGCCTGGATGGGAATATAAAAGGCTGAAAGCCGATCCACCAAATTAAACAACATGCGGAGAAATTCTAAATAGATGTCCCACTCCTGCTTTCGCTGAAGCTTCAGGGCCTGCTGTTGGTCGGACCGTTTGATCAAATTGACCGACTCACGGGAGACACTCATCATGGTGTGAGCCAGATCTTTCAAAATGCCTGTATAATTTTCTGAGGGATTGGGTGCCATATCAATGATTCCTTTTGGTAAATGGAGGGGAATTATAACTGAGGCTTTGGAAGCCTGTCCAAGACTCCATGCATCCGCGTTGCAACCCACTACAGCCTATGCTATACACGGCCAAACCCCAATCATCTGAGACGGCATCACGAACGGCCTACGGTATTCTCCCTAGAGACTCATGGATTCGACCTCGGCAACGCCCAAAACCTATGTTCTCAAGCGCCCGCTTGATGACTTGGCTCCGCCTCCACTCTCCCGCAATTACGCAGAAGAACTGAATCCCCAACAACTCGCTGCGGTTGAAGCCGTCGATGGACCAGCCCTGGTCATCGCCGGTGCCGGTAGTGGAAAAACGCGAACATTGGTCTATCGAGTCGCTCGCCTCATAGACCTCGGAATCCCCCCCAGCTCTATTCTCCTACTGACCTTTACCCGGAAAGCCGCACAGGAAATGCTGGAACGGGTGGGCCTTCTCATCGGCCTCCGGAGTCAACAGGTCAGTGGAGGGACCTTTCATTCCACAGCCAATCTCCTTTTGCGTCGATATGGCCAACCGGTCGGCCTGGAATCCGGGTTTACGATATTAGATCGAAGCGATTCTGAGGATTTAATTAGTCTCTTACGCGGCCAACTCGGACTGAATGACATGGGCAAACGCTTTCCCCGCAAACATACCATCGGAGAAATATTTGGGAAAACGGCAAATACCTTGGCCAGCTTGGAGGACATCGTCCTTGACGAATACAGCCATTTCGGGAATTTTTTGACTGAACTGACCAAACTCCAAGCGGCCTATGAGTCGGCCAAACGGCAGCGCCAATTGGTGGACTATGATGATCTGCTGGTCAAATTACTAGAACTCCTGGTCGTCGACGACTATTCCAGAGAAACGATCAGCCAGGCCTTTCGCTATATTTTGGTGGATGAATACCAGGACACCAATCGGCTTCAAGCCTCACTGGTACGGAACCTAGCGGCCACGCATCAAAACGTCATGGTGGTGGGCGATGACTCCCAATCCATCTATGCCTTTCGCGGTGCGACGTTTCGCAACATCATGGAATTCCCCGAATTATTTCCCGGAACCACCATCTATAAGTTGGAAGAAAATTACCGCAGCACACAGCCAATTCTCCAACTCGCCAACAAGCTCATTGCTGCCGCTCCGGAACGTTATAGCAAAACCCTATTCACGCGAATAGAAAATGGCCCTTTGCCTTGTCTCGTCCAGGCCATGGGTGAGAATGCCCAATCCCGCTTCATTGCGCAAAAAATTTTAGAACTTCGAGAAGAGGGCGTCGCGTTAGATGAAATCGCCGTGCTGTTCCGATCCAGCTTTCATGCCTTTGATCTGGAACTGGAACTGACACGCCGAAATCTCCCCTTCATTAAACGCGGCGGGTTCAAATTTATCGAAACATCCCATGTCAAAGATCTGCTTGCGCATTTACGAGTGATTCACAATCCTCTGGATACCGTGAGCTGGAATCGCCTCCTGTTGTTACTCGAAGGTGTCGGTCCCAAAAAAGCCAAAGACCTGATTGCCATGATCCTGGAAGCCCATGGCAACTATGAAGGACTCAAACGGGCCACAGGTCGTTCTGCTGCTGGGCTGCACCATTTGGCCTCGACCCTGGAAGGACTCACCGAAGAACCCTTGAGTCCAGCGGTCTTATTGGGAGAATTGCTGGAATATTACTTACCGTTGCTGAAAGACCAATATGATGATTATCCCAAACGCATTCGCGACCTAGAGCATTTATCCGTCATGGCGGAACGGTATGCAGACCTTAATCAATTTCTGGC
>JAOUQB010000232.1 GCA_029879555.1 Nitrospirota bacterium
TGCAACTTTTTATAGACAAGGAGAAATCAATTCTCCGTCAAAATTTGAATAAAGAGCCGGGTCACAATTATCGCTCGTCCCCTGAAATTTTTATTCTATTTTTTTGATCCGGGAGAGGAGCGTGGTGGGTTTGAGGCCGAGAAGTTCGGCTGCACCACCTATGCCGTAGATATTCCTGTTGGTGGTTTCTAAGGCTTTTTCAATATTCCTTCTTTCGCGCATGAAAATTTCCACAAATGAAGAAGGGATGGACACATCAGGTTCGCTCATCAGCTGGGTGCCTACAAGAGAGTGTTGAATAATGGCGAACGCCAAAGCCAAATTTACCCAAAACTAGTTTTCTTCCCAAGAGATTCGAGCCTGTTCAAAAAATGTCGTCCAGTAAGGCCGCAGCTTTTTTGCGCGCGGAGCGTACCTTCTATGCGTGGGCACGGGAAAATGGCGACCTGCCTACGCGAAGCCGATACGGCGAAGGCAGGGAACGCCGCTGGCGGCTTTTTTCAACAGGGCCTACAACGTGCGGGTCATCAGATCAGCCAAGACCTGATTATACCGAACGGGATCGGGGATCGGAGACCCTTCGGCTAATAAACCGTAGCCAAGGAGCAATTCCGCGTAATCGGACAACAGGGTGTCCGTCGGATCCTTCTCGAAGCGTTCTTTGAGCTTCGTCACGATGGCATGATCCGGGTTCAACTCCATGATCCGTTTTTGTTTCGGGGCGTCACCTTTTTGAAGCAAGCGCTCGAGCTGAGGGCTGTAATCGTGTTCAGCTCCCACCAAACACACCGGGGAGGAAGTGAGGCGGTTGGTTAAACGAACATCTTTGATGTGATCCGCAAGTTGTTTCTTCAACAGTTCGAACAAATCTTTGTATTGCTCTTGAAGGGTTTGTAACTTTTCCGTGGTTTCCTTCTGCTCGTTCTCGTCACCAAGATCAACTGCGCCTTTTCCGACCGACTTCAGTCGTTTATCTTTGAACTCGAACACATATTGCAGCAGGAACTCGTCGACGGGGGATGTCAGGTACAGCACTTCGTAATCTTTGGCTTTAAAAGCTTCGAGGTGAGGTGAATGTTCTACGACGCTTCGAGATTCACCGGTGATGTAAAAAATCTCTTTTTGATCGGGCTTCATTCGTTGGACATAGGCCTCGAGTGTGGTCAACTTTTCGGGATCCTGCGACGAGGCAAACAACAACAAGCCAAGAATTTTGTCTTTGTAGTCGTGGTCAGAGACGCCTTCTTTCAAGGCATTGCCAAAAGGTTCCCAAAATTTGAGATATTGCTCGGCATCATCGCGTTGAATGTCTTCGAGCGTCTCGAGAATTTTTTTTGTAATCCATTTACGGATTTGGTTGATATACCGATCTTCCTGCAGACGCTGTCTGGAAATATTCAGAGGCAAGTCCGCTGAATCCACAATCCCCTTCACAAATCGCAGATACCGTGGGAGAAGCTCCTCACAGCGTTCCATAATCATCACCCGTCGCACATAGAGTTGGAGGCCAAACTCTGAGGAGTGGTAGTGCAGATCGCTCTGGGCATGCGAGGGGATAAACAAGAGGGTTTGATATTCAATGCGACCTTCCGCGTGAAAACGCAAGGTTTTCATCGGGTCGGACCAATCATGCGAGACGTGCTTGTAAAACTCGGCATATTCTTCATCCGTGACGTCGCTTCGCGTCCAAATCGGCTTCATCGAATTCAGCGTTTTGTCCTCCACCACGGTCGTTTTTTGACCGTCGGGTTTCGGCAGGCCCTGTTCGTCCTTTTCAACCTCGTCCCGTACCACCTTGAGAATGATCGGGAACGTCACAAAGTCTGAATAGCGCTTCACAGTACGTGACAGCACCCATTGATCCGTAAAATCTTCGATGCCGCCTTCGGTGTCGGCAGGTAACAACTCCAAGGTCACCGTGGTGCCATGAGTGTCGCGTTGCGTGTCTTCCAGCGTATATTCGCCTTCGCCCGTCGATTCCCAGCGAGTCGCGGCGTCTTCACCAGCCCGGCGTGTGATCACCGCGACCTTACTGGCCACCATAAAGGCCGAGTAAAAGCCGACACCAAATTGACCAATCAGTTGGGTGACAGAATCGCCGTCCGCATTTTCTTTGAGTTTCTGCATTAATTCACGCGTGCCGGACTTAGCTATGGTGCCGATATGCGACACAACTTCGTCGCGACTCATCCCTATACCGTTGTCGTGGATGCTCAGCGTGCGAGCCTGCGGATCAGTATCGACTCGAATTTCTAGAGTTTCGCCATCCTTGAGTAACAGCGGCTGCCTGAGGGCTTCGATGCGCATTTTATCCAGCGCATCAGACGCATTGGATATCAGCTCTCGTAAAAAGATTTCCTTATCGGTGTACAGCGAATGGACCATCAAGTGTAAGAGTCTTTTGGTATCCGCTTGAAAAGTATGCGTTTCAGCTTGAACCGTCATGTCGTTCGATCTCCTTTTGTTGTTCCGTAAGAGTCTGGCCACGGCAAAACGATGCCGAGTTGATCACTGATTGGGTGAATGGTGTAAGAGCCTATCAGGACGTAAGGCCCATGGCCCGTCTTGGCCCCATCCCTCAGAAGAATTTTACCGTGAGACATTCGGCGAGTCGAGAGTCAGTCCTCAAAAGTCCGTCTAGAAAGGCCGCAGTCAATGTTAAAAACAGAACCTACATTCCGTACGTGAGCATTTACAATTGGCAAGAACGCCGCTGACAGCATTCCTCAACAGACCCCCGATACCGAGTAGTGCCTATGTAATGGACAACAGTGCTTAAGAATTTTTCTGGCGAGAAGGATCGACGATTGTCAAAGATGGTATTCCCAGTCGAAAAAAACCTCGATCTCGGGTCAACAGCACATCAGCTTGATGAAGGGCATGCGCACCTATCAGAAAATCTGCAACCATGCGAGTTCTCTTCCCGCCTTTATCTCGATAGATCTTCCACAGTTGCCCTGCAGTCATGGAGGCATCAGCTTCCAGAGGAGAATACCCTATTCCAATTCCTTCAAGAGCTTCTTGCGCCATTGATCCTGTCGGAAACAAAGAAATCACTTCTGCCCACACCACCTCACAAGCAATGATCGATCCCTCCTGAATACTGGATCGCAGAGCGTCTTTCGATCGCCCACCATAGGTAGGATCTGCTCCAAAAATATCGATCAGAATATTTGTATCAATAGCCGTAATCACCGTGGATCCGGTTCACCGCGAAGAACGTTCATGATCTGATTCGTCTTTCGTGTCGTTTTCAAAATTCCAAAAACCGCGTCGACGGGGTCAGACGAGGAAGATTTCGTCGCAATGAGTTTCCCTTTTTCTTCGTGAAACTCAAGGATTTGGCCCGCATGCAAACCAAGACGTTCACGAAGAAGCTTAGGAATCGTAATTTGTCCTTTCTCAGAAATAATAGCTTTCATACTTTTATCGTATGAATTCCTACTTTATATGTCAAATGTTCATGCATGGTGGGTTTCTTCAATCATTCGAAATGACAATCTCGGTCCTCTTAACGCACTGAGTAAAAAATCTTACGTATTTTTGGTTTGGCTTAAATAAAATTGGTTCCTGACACCTAAGTAAAAGAGTAAGCAGAAAGGAGGGTACGTTTATGCTTGCCGCCGTCAGTAAACTTGCAGGCACACAGGATACATGATGGCGAGAGACGGAAGGCCGTCTCCTTCGATGGTAACGAGAGGAGGTTCCATGAAAAGTTTCTTCAATAAATCTGGTGATTGGTGGGAGGGGTTTGGCATGGGCTTGTTTTGCGCGTTGATTGGACTGATCAGCGGTAAATTGTGGCGAGGAGAGGCCACCCTCTTGGAGTTGATTTCGGGTGTGAGTTGGGGACTCATCATCGCCGCCGGCTTCTTTGTTGGTCTCTATTTAATCAACAAGCCACGGTTGGATCGCGAAGCAGAAGAACGCCGCAGGATATCTCAAAAATACGAACGGTGGGCAAAGGGAAAATATACAATTGAGGACCTACAAGACATAGAGCCAAAGAGATAATGGCATCCGAATTGGTGAGATCGCACAACCGAGTTAATGAGTCAGGCTTGTACAAGTGAAGCAAGAAATTGGCTCAACTGAGTCATAGGCCCTCCCACCCTTTTCCGAGATACAGTCTGGTGTTTTTGCCCATCGCCTAAGAATAGTTGACCCCAAAATATAAAGCGTTAATGTAGGCCTGCCCCTATCATGAAATAAGAAACTTGCCCCCCTATTCATTTTTCTCATTTTTTGACTTTGAAATTTCAAAAGCTGCTTCCCCGCACAATTGAACTTGCGATTCCCCGTGGTCTTGCCACGGGGATCTTATTTTCCGAGAATTAGGGGGTGAGTGAAAGTACTGTCCAAAAAGCGAGTCATTGTGCGTGGCAGATTCATTATCACATTGTCTTTCCGGTGAAATATCGTAAGGCCTTGTTGGCGGAGGATGTGTTTGAGATTATTGCAGAGGCCGCGCGAGAGATTGCTGAACGGTACGATATGGAGTTTGAACGATTGGGGTGTGATCGAAATCATATTCATCTGTTATGTTCGGCTCATCCGAAGATTGCTCCGGGACAAATCGTGCGAGTGTTTAAGAGTATCACTGGGCGCGAGTTGTTCCGGCAGAAACCCGCTTTGAAGACCGAGTTGTGGGGAGGGCAGTTTTGGGCTGATGGTTACTATGTGGGCACTGTGGGCGAGGGTGGCAATTGGCAGGTGGTTGAACGCTATGTGCAAAACCAAGGTAGTCCCAGAGAAGACCTGCGTCAGTTAACCCTCTTCTAATACCCCGTGGTCTTGCCTCGGGGTTCTTTATTTTAACCAAGAGGGGGAAAGGAAATGA
>JAOUQB010000233.1 GCA_029879555.1 Nitrospirota bacterium
TTTTCTTCGCGCACCGTCCGTGCAATTTCGATAAATGGTTTCCCCTCCCTTAATAACCGGGTCATTTTTAATCCCTTGGCCTCCGGAACCGACAGGAGCCCTCTTGCCAAGAGTCTGGCTTGATGATTGAGTCGTTTTTTTTGGGTTTTTTCTTCGCTTGGCAGGGCGAGGCCCAAGGCATTCAAGGCATCCAGGGATTTCGTATCAATCACATGAAGCAAGAACACCTCAGCCTGAAATTGGTGGGCGAGTCGAAGGCCCAGCAAAAAGGCCTCACGCGAGACCGGAGCAAAATCGACGGGGAGTAAAATGCGTTGAAATAGTTCAGGCATGATGGTATCCCTCCTCTGAATACTGGTCTTTCAATCAGCAAGGGAGATGCCAAGGCCTCCCTTGGAAAAGCCCTTATGGATATTTGGATGAACTGTTTAGATTTTCCAAGAACTTTAAGAGGGTTTGTTCAATTGGTTAGACCAAAAAGTGGCAAAACGCTACACTGCAGAGAAAGACGATAGGCCCAAAAAAGGGCAGATAATAAAGTGTTTGCCGGAATAAAAGACATTTGAGGAATATTGTCGTTAATTATAGGGGAAAAGATAGGTACGTAAATCTTATACTTGGCAGGATTCCTGCGTAAAAATACAAGAGACAATTGTTAGTGAAATAGAAATATCCGGACTGTTTTTAATTCATTTGGAGTTTTTTCAAACATGAAAATTTTATGTCCCGTTGATGGATCAGACTTTTCCAGGTTGTTAATGCAGGGTGTAGGAACCGTGTTTCGGAGGCGGGCAAAAGAGATTGTCTTATTACATGTGTTGCCGGTTGGACGCAGTGGGAATCGTCGGGTTCCTCAAGAGGGAGAGGCTGTTTTGTGGGCTGCTTTATCTGAAAAGATGACTCGGGCGAGTCAAAAGCTGTTACACGGACATGTGGAACGGCTCAAAGTGGCGTTGAACCAAGCTGGCACCAGTCGGGTGATTTCGCTGAACACGATGGTCATGAAAGGCGATGTCTCAGAGGCCATCTTGCGAGCCAGTGAGAAGATGGGTGCTGATTGCATTGCGGTCGGATCACGAGGGATGAGCGATGTTCCAGGATATTTGTTGGGGAGTGTGTCGAGAAAAATAGTGACCCATGCGTCGCGTTCTGTCTTCATGGTCAAAGGGGAATTAGCCTTTCCCCTTCCGGTCTTATTGGCTTTGGATGGTTCTCAAGCATCCAACCGAGCGATAAGAAAAATCATCTCCTGTCTGGATCCTGATGAGGTGGTCTTGCATGTCGTCTCAGTGGTTCCCGAGAAGTTGACGGACTTAGGCTTGGAAATGTTGGGAAAGAGGCAGGCGAAAGCGCTCATGGCTCCCGTTCGGAAGCAGACTCAGGTGTTGTTGGCCAACGCCAGAAAACAATTTCTCAAAGCAGGCTTTCAAGTGAATACGGAACTGTTAGAGGGAAATCCTCGAACCCAGATTGTCGAGGCGGCTCAACGGCTGAAGACGTCATTGGTCTGTGTCGGGTCAAAAGGTCTTTCGGGTATTGAGCGGTTTACGTTAGGGAGTGTCTCAGAGTGGGTGAGTACCTATTCGCCCGAATCGGTGTGGGTAATACGATAGTTCTTCGTTCGGAACAAAGAAAGTGAGGTTGAAATTGGTGACATATCTGCGTGGTTGGCACACCTGGGAAATCGCGAAGGGATGGCGTCTTGAGATAATGGTTGCCATGGTGTTGAGTATTCTGTCGGTTGCCCCTGTGTTGGCAGACCATGTTCACCAGGAACCCACTTCAGAAGAGGCGGGGAGTTGTACGGGCGATTATATGGGCCGTCCTGTGAGCCAGGAAGTTCTACAAGCGATGTTGAATGACCATGCCAAATGGGTTTCTCATCAGCAGGACTCTACTGCCAAGCCAGCCAATCTGTGTGGCGCGGAATTGTCTGGTGCTGACTTTCGTGAGCAAGATCTGAGTGGCGCAAATTTTCAGGGAGCTAATCTTTCTCGGGCCGACTTTACGGCTGCGATTCTCGTCCATGTCAATTTTCGCAGAGCGAATCTGACGGAAGCCTCACTATATGCCGCAGATATGCGAGGTGCGAACGCGTCCGGTGGGAAGTTTCGCCTCGCGAATTTTCGAAAAGCTGATTTGAGCCAGGCCAATTTTTCTGAAGCGGATTTGCGAGAGGCAAATTTAGCAGAGACTCGATTGCGTTCGGGTATTCTACGTGGGGCCGATTTAGAGGATGCGTACTTGGTTGGCGCCGATTTGGAAATGGTGAATGGGGAAGACGCCTATCTGGTTCGTGCGGATCTTCGCGAAGCCAATCTTCACCGGGCCTTGTTTGCTCATGCCAAACTGGTGGAGGCCGATCTCAGTCGCAGCAATCTCCAAGAAACCGATTTTCGTTCGGCCGATTTGTCTGCCGCTGATTTAGGAGCCGCTAACCTCAACGAGGCCATACTTGAGGGAGCCGACCTCCGTGAAGCTATGTTGGAACGGGCGGTGCTCTACCATGCTAATCTCCACGGGGCCAAATGTGCTGGGGCTAATTTCCAGGAAGCCGATTTGTTAGGAGCCAACTTGAGTGAAAGTAATCTCGTCCGGGCCGAAATGGATGAAGCGTTTTTGTCCAAAGCCAATTTGCAACGGGCCAATTTAGAAGGCGTGGATTTTTCTTGGGCCAACTTGGTCGAAGCAGATCTCTCCGAGGCCACCTTAGAATTCGTCGTGATGTTTAACGCTAATTTACAAGAAGCGATCCTGGATGGTGCGAATCTCTATGGAGCTGATGTGCGAGGGGCCAATGTGACGAATGCGTCGTTTCGAGGGACGAAAATGCATGGGGTGGCCCTTCGGTATACGCATGGTTTTTCCCAAGAACAATTAAATGAAGCCTGTGTGGATGTCCGGACTCGTCTACCAGAAGGGCTGAAGGCTCCAGCGCCCTGTCAGCGAAAGTAAAGAAAGGAGAGATGGCCGAATTCAGGATTTCTTGGTTGTTGGCTTGTTCCCCCTTTGAAAAAGGGGGTGAGGGGGATTTGAAGTCTGGTATCACCTCTAGGAGAGTTTGGTATGAATCGTCATGTTGTCGTCATCCTTATCCTCGTGTTGATAGTGTTTCTGCTTCCGAGTCCCTCACTTGCGGAAGAGCGCGATCTCAAGGAGGGAAGAGCGCTTTATCTGAAGCACTGTAAAATCTGCCATGGCCCTGAGGGCAAGGGCGATGGGTATACCTACTTTAATCCTCCAGTTGCAGATCTCACGGTCTCCAAAATTCAACAGAAATCGGATAAAGAGCTCTGGGAGAGCATTCACATGGGAGTTCCGAATACTTCTATGGGGATGTGGAGGTTTGTGTTGTCGGATGAAGAAATCGCCACAGTCCTTTCCTATGTTCGGTCCCTTGCTCGATAACCCAGGCGTAACTCGAAGAACAGTCGAATGAATGGACATGTTTTTCCCAATTTACTTGGGACAAAATGATCCCTGACAACAGGGGGGCATCAAAGAAAGTCACAGTCTATTTCTCCAAAAGCAAGAACCTTGCAAAGGGTGCTCAGGAGGGTACTGATGCCTCAAGAGGACGGACATGGTTCCTGGTTAAGGGTCAAGGGCCCTAAGGTCAGCCAATCAAGACGGTTGTGTGTTGGTGCGGTCTTGTGCCTGGTTATTGTCCACCTTCCGGTTGCCGGGTTCGCTGAAGAGGGGGTTGGATTATCCCCAATCTCTGTTCGTCAGTCTGATTGTGGTTACGTGGAATCGTCAGAGGATTCAGGCCCATCAGAAAACGGAAAATTTCACAGTGTGGGATTGCCAGCTGATGACGTCTTCCGTCCCTTGCTCGCTGATCCTAAAGAACCCAGGTTTTCTGGAAGCTTGCAGCGGGTACGCTTCAGAGATGTCGGTGAGACGCTGAATGTCGGCGTTGTCAGCTTCGGAGGAACGTTTGGTCTATGGGGACTCCGCCAGGAGAAAAACTGCAATGGTCTTCAGATCAACATCTTCGCAGCGGTATTTTCCCAATTCAACCTGGATGCGTCTTCATCCGACCTGATCAACTCCGATTTCCAGTTTGGACTTCCACTCACTCTACGCCACGGTCCCCTTTCCGCACGCCTCCGTGTGTTTCACCAGAGTAGTCATGTGGGGGATGAGTTCCTGCTCAATAACCCCGACTTCAACCGAGTGAACCTTAGCTTTGAAATGGTGGAGGCCATAGCCTCACTCCATTTCGGCTGGGCCAGGGTCTACGGAGGGGGAGGGTACCTCTACAATCGAAAGCCAGCACTTGATCGAGGGACGCTCCAATGGGGCCTGGAATTGAGTGCGCCTCGGCGTCCTTCGCTGATTTTTGGAAGTCTGGTGGAAGGCCTTCTCTTCGCACCCGTGTTTGGAGCCGACTTCAGGTCGGTTGAACAATTGGGTTGGAATATTAACACGAGTCTTTTGGGTGGGCTAGAATGGTCGCGTCTGACGAGCACGCGTCGGCTGCGGCTTCTCCTGAGTTACTATCGTGGCCGTAATCCCTACGGGCAATTCTTCGATCAAAGAATAGAGTCCTATGGTATAGGCTTCTATATTGAATTTTAGCTAGATGTCCAGAGCGATTCTATCGTGAAACTCGCAATGTGCTCAGGAGGTTAGTACGAGGTGGTTCTCCAGCATATTAACGACCATCGGTCTCCCACGCACGGGGTCACTATTGGATAACATGGGGGGAGATTTGGCTGCTTACCCGGCACGCTCACATTTATCTCTGCCTTCCAGAGCCAAATATATAATCCCTAAGGCTGCTCCACCGAAAATGAGGATCTTCGAAATGAGAGACGAGAATTCG